>JAENWT010000007.1 GCA_016650125.1 Thermoleophilia bacterium | reverse complement strand
TCGTCGGGGTGGCGGCAGAAGAACTGGTCGAGCGCGTCCTCGCCCGCGACGTAGACCGCCAGGCCCCGCCCGCGGCGTCCGGCGCGGCCCCACTGCTGGCGCAGGCTGGCGACGGTGCCGGGGAACGTCACGCAGATCGCGGCGTCGAGCGAGCCGATGTCGATGCCGAGCTCGAGCGCGTCGGTCGAGACCACTCCGAGCAGGCGCCCTTCGACCAGATCTGCTTCGATGCCGCGTCGCTGGGAGGGGGTGTAGCCGGCGCGATAGGGCGCGATCTTTTCGGCGAGTTCCGGCCGGCCGCGGCGCTGGAGGTTCTCGGCGGCGAACTTGCGGATCAGTTCGATGCCCCGGCGGCTCTTGAGGAAACAGATCGTGCGCACGTCGTGGCTGACCAGCTCGGCCAGGAGGTCGGCCGCTTCGGCCAGGGCGGAGCGGCGCGCTCCGATCGCCGGGTTGATCAGCGGCGGGTTCCAGACGTTGATCTCCCGTTTCGCCCGTGGGGCGGTGTCCCGGTCGACCAGCGTGAACTCTTCGCCGACCAGCCGGTCGGCGAGCTCGCCCGGGTTGGCGATCGTCGCCGAAGCGAGCACGAACTTCGGCTCGGCGCCGTAAGCCCGGCTGATGCGCCGCAGGCGGCGGATCACGTTGGCCACGTTCGAGCCGAAGACGCCGCGGTAGGTGTGTGCCTCGTCGATCACCACCCACTCGAGGTTGCTGAGGAAGTCACCCCAGTTCCGGTGGTGGGGCAGGATGCCGACGTGCAGCATGTCGGGGTTGGTCAGGACCAGGTTGCTGCGGCGCCGGATCGCCGGCCTTTCGTCCTTCGGGGTGTCACCGTCGTAGATCGCCGCGCGCAGGTTCGGCGCTCCCAGCCGGGCCAACGAACGGCCCTGGTCCTGTGCGAGCGCTTTGGTCGGGTAGAGGTATAGCGCCCGGGCCTTGGGCGCTGCGGCGATCGAATCGAGCACCGGCAGGTTGAAGGCGAGGGACTTGCCCGAGGCCGTGCCAGTGGTGATGATCACACTGCCGTCGCGGCTGGCGTTCCAGACTTCCGTCTGGTGTCCGTAGAGCGATTCGATGCCCTGGGCCGCGAGTGCCCGGGCGAGGTTCGGATCGAGATCGGGCGGCAACGGCATGGTCTCGCCCGCCGCCGCGTCCTCGTGGCGCGTCTTCAGGATGCGGCCGTCGCGGCGGGCGGGATCGATCGCCACCGCCCAGCGGGAGCTGAGCAGAGATTCAGCCAAGCCCGTTCCCGGCGGTCGGCTCCCGGCGGATCTCCTCGGCGATGCGAAGTCCCGCCGGCACCGGATCCTCGCCCTGGAGCGCGTGCCAGACCTTGAGGAAGTCGACAGTGCCGCGCACGTCGTGGACGCGAAGCAGCTTCGCGCCGTGCCCCAGCCCGAAGGCCAGCGCGGCGAAGGTGCCGGCGGCGCGCTCGCCCGGAGGCCTGCCGGTCAGGGCGCCGATGAAGTCCTTGCGAGAGATCGCCAGCATCAGGGGGCATCCGAGTTCGTTCAGGCGATCGAGTCCGCGCAGCGATTCCACGGTCTGGGCGGGCGTCTTGGCGAAGTCCGGGCCGGGGTCGATCACGACCTGGTCGCGCGAGATGCCGGCCGCGGCCAGGCTCGCCAGCCGCGACTCGAAGAACTCGACCTGGCGGCTGACCACGCCGTCGGGATATAACGACTCGTCCCACTTCTGCGTCTTCGGCGGGACTTCCGTGTGCATGACGACCATCGCCGCGCCGCGGGCCGCGCAGACCCCCAGCATCTCCTCGCTGCCACTGCCGCTGATGTCGTTGACGATGGACACCCCGCCTTTGAGAGCGGACTCGGCAACTTCGGGCTTATAGGTGTCGATTGAGACGACGGCTCCGGCGGACACCGCGGCTTCGACCACCGGCAGCACCCGGTCGATCTCTTCGTTGGCGGAGACGGCGGGACGGTTGGTCACGTTCGATTCGCCACCGACTTCGATCACGTCGGCTCCCGCCTCGAGATGCTCGTGGACCTGGGCCGCCGAAGCCGCCGTCGAACGGTCGCCGCGATCGGAGAAAGAGTCCGGGGTGGCGTTGACGACGCCGACCACGATCGGCCGCTCTACGTTAATCTCGCCCGCAGCACCACGCAGTCTTGAGTTCTTTTCAGTCACACCGACGATGCTAGACACCTACGACCACACGGACTTCGCCGCGGCCGAACTGGCGGCACGACTGCCCGGCCCGGTTTCCGTGGTCGTGCCGACGCGCAACACCGCGGGCACGATCGCGCAGACGGTGGCCGAGCTCCGGATCCTCGCCGCCGCCGGGGTGGTCAGCCAGATCCTGGTCGTCGACGCCGATTCCCCCGACGGCACCGCGGTCACCGCAAAGGACGCCGGCGCCGAAGTCGTCTCCGAGAACGCGCTCTCGCCGGAGTCCGGCCCGGTCTGCGGCAAGGGTGACGCGATGTGGCGTTCGCTGGAGGCCGTGACCGGCGACATCGTCGTGTTCGTCGACGGCGACATCGCCGACTTCGGGCGTCATTACGTGACCGGTCTGCTGGGACCGCTTTGCGGTGAGACCGGCAAGCAGTTCGTCAAGGGCTCCTACCGCCGTCCGTTCCGCCAACAGGAGAGCGAGCAACCGGCCGGTGGCGGGCGGGTGACCGAGCTCACGGCCCGGCCGCTGCTGGCGAGGACGGTGCCCGAGCTCACCTGGTTCGACCAGCCGCTCGCCGGCGAGGTCGCGGCCCGGCGTGAACTGCTCGAGTCGATCCCCTTCTTCACCGGTTACGGCGTTGAGATCGCGATGCTGGTCGAAGTCTGGGCCATGGTCGGGCTCGAGGCGATGGCCCAGGTCGGGCTCGGGACCAAGCGCAACGCCCACCAGTCGCTGGACTCGCTCGGCGGCATGGCCAACGAGGTGATCGAAGCCCTCGCTTCGACCCTGGCGAACCTGGACCGGGCCGACCTCGGCTCGATCACCCCGGCCGCGGGCACCACCGGAGCCCTGACCGTGAGGCCCGCCCGGAAGACGGCGCCGCGCCTCGGCTCGGGCGACGGTAGCGTCTGACGGCATGGACCTCCGCTGCGTCTACACCGACCTGGACGGCACCCTGCTCGGCCAGGGCGCCTCGCTTTTCACCGACCACGACGGCAACTTCTCGATGATGCAGGCGCGGGCGCTGGAGGCCTGTTCCAGGGCCGGGATCGAGGTCGTGATCATGTCCGGCCGCCGGCGGGCGCAAGTGCATGAGGACGCGCGCATCATCGGCCAGACCTCCTACATCTTCGAGGCGGGCTCCGCTTTCGAGATCGATCGTGAACTGACCATGATGACCGGCGACTTCGAACTCCACTCCGAGCTGAACGTGGTTGAACAGATGTCGGGCCGTGGGGTGCCCGAGATGCTGTTCGAGGCCTATCCCGGAAAGCTCGAGTTCCACGAGCCCTGGCACACCGGCCGCGAGATGTCCCACCTCTTCCGGGGCGAGGTCGACACCGTCGAGGTCAACCTGGTGCTCGAGGAAAAAGGGCACGGCGATCTGCGATTGCTCGACAACGGCGCGATCAACCGGCAGATGCCCGGGGTCGGGATCGCCCACGCCTACCACCTGGTCCCGCGGGGAGTTTCCAAGGCCCGGGCCGTCGCCGCGCACGCGCAGGCCCGGGGTTACGGAAAAGAGGAGACGATCGCGATCGGGGACTCGGTCGAGGACCTCGAAGTGGCACCTTCGGTCGGACGGTTTTTCGTCGTCGCCAACGGTCCCGAGCACGATCCGGGCGTCAAGTCGGCGATGGCCGGCTTCGACAACGTGACGGTCACCGAGGGGCGCAGCGGCGACGGGTTCCACGAAGCCGTCGTGACCTCCCTCATGGGCCGCACTTGACCATTTAGTATCAGATGAACCCCCGAGCCGACTGAGGACAATGTCGCACGAAACCGCAACGATCGCCGAAGAAGAGTATCTCCAGACCATTTTCTGGCTGATGGAGGCCGGGCTGCCGATCACCGGGGCCAACATCGCCCGCGCGATGCAGCTGTCACCGCCGACGGTCCACGAGATGATCAAGCGCCTCGAGCGGGACGGTTACGTCACCCGCAGCGCCGACAAGATCCTCCACCTGACCGAAGACGGCCGGGCCGAGGCCGAGCAGATCACCCGCCGCCACCGAATGATCGAGCGCTTCCTCACCGACGTCCTCAACATCCCCTGGGACGAGGTCCACGAGGAGGCGGAGCGGCTCGAACACGCGATGTCCCCGGTGCTCGAAGAGCGCATGCGCGCCGCGATCGGTGACGCCAAGACCTGTCCGCATGGCCATCCGATCGACGGCGTGCGCGAACAGGGTGCGCCCCTGGCCGACGTCGACGTCGGGGCGGACGTCGTGATCCTGAGGTTCGAGAACGAAGCCGAAGGCCTGCTCCACTACCTCAAGGACATCGGTCTTGAACCCGGCCTGAACGGCAAGGTGACTTCGAGCGAATCCGAGGCGGTCGTGGTCACGGCTGACGACGGCGATCACGAAGTGACCCGCACGGTCGCCGAGACGGTCACGGTCCGGGCCAATCCCGCGCCGCCGCCGCGGGCCGCGCTGCCGGACCAGCTGGTCATTTCGCCGGACCGTTACGGGCGCTAGACGGCTACACCCCGACGTGGATACCAGCAACTACGAGAAGTTTCAGACGGGCAACCCCGTGGTCCGGCGGCTGATCGACCGGTTCTACGGCCGGGTGGCCGAAGAGATCGCTGATCTGAAGCCGGTCGCCGTCCTCGACGCCGGCTGTGGCGAGGGCGAATCGCTGGAACGGCTCGGGCAGTTTCTTCCCGACACGGTGACCGGGGTCGACCTCAACCCCGAATCGGTCGAGTTCACCCGGCAGCGCATCCCCGGCGGCGACTTTCAGGTCGCCGATCTCCTGGCCCTGCCTTTCCCCGACGACAGCTTCGACCTGGTCTTCTGCCTCGAGGTGCTCGAGCACATCCCCATTCCAGGCGCCGCGCTGGCCGAGCTCGCCCGGGTGTGCCGCGGCGACCTGGTCCTGTCAGTCCCGTCCGAGCCCTGGTTCCGGCTGGGCAGTCTCGCCCGCGGCAAATACCTCGATGGCTGGGGCAACCACCTCGAGCACGTCAACCACTGGAACCCCCGCAGCCTTGAGCAGTTCCTCGCGACCAGGTTCGAATCACCCGTGGTGCGCCGCTCTACTCCCTGGCTGCTCGGCCACTGTCGAGTCTGAACGCGGCAAAACCGCGACCCCGGAGCTCTTCAGGCGGCGCCGGCGATTCGGGCGACACCTTCGTCGATGAATTCCGGCGGGACCGAAGCGAAGGAGAAGCGCAGGCTGGTGCTTCCGCCCTCGAGCATGAAGTCGGTCCCCGGGATGAATGGTGCTCCGGCCGCCTTGGCCTTCGCGGCCAGATCGACCGTGTCGAAGCCTTCTCCGAGGTCCGCCCAGAGGAAGTAGCCGCCGCCGGGCACCACGAACTCGGCCGTGGGCAGGTGCTCCCCGAGTGCCTTGATCAGCGCGTCTCGCCGTTCCTGGAGCGCAGCCTTGACCGACTCGATGTTCCGGTCGAGCGCACCCGACTCGCAGAGTTCGAGCACCAGTGATCCGGAGAGCATGTTCGGCGAGATGTAAGTCTCGTTGGCCAGCTTGGCCAGTTCGGCAATGCGATCGGCGGGCCCGGCCAGGTAGCCGGTCCGGACTCCGGGGCTGACCGTCTTCGAGAACGAAGAGGCGTGGATGACCCGGTCGGCGCCGTCCATCGAGAGCATCGTCGGCGGCGGAGGATCGCCGAAGGGCAGCTCGCGGTAAGGGTCGTCTTCGAAGATCGTGAAACTATGCTGCGCTCCTAACTCGACCAGTCGCACCCGTTTGGCTTCCGACAGCGTGCAGCCGGCCGGGTTGTGGAAGTTGGGGATCAGGTGGACCAGCTTGACCGGCCCTTCCGCCAGGGCGGCTTCGACCGCGGCCACGTCGATTCCATCCGCTTCCAGCGCCACGGGCACGAATTCGACTCCGAGCTGCTCCAGCAGCAGCAGTGTGCGGTCGTATGAGGGCTGTTCGACGATTACGCGGTCACCGGGCTCGAGCAGGTGCCGGAAGAGCATCGCCCCCGCTTCCAGCGAGCCGTTGGTCACCATGACCTGGCTCGCGTCAGGCAGATCGTGCCGGTCGGCGATCCAGGCACAGAGACCGGGGTGCCCGATGCCGGCCCCGTAGGAGAGCGCGTTCTTCCAGTCGGTGTCCAGGGCCTTGGTCGTCGCGACACGAACCGCTTCGACGGGAATCAGGTCGGGACTGGGGGCACCACGGGCAAAGCTGATCGTTTCGGGCATGGTGGGCCTGCTTTTTCGCGTTTGGATCGGAGCGCCGATCTTAGCGAGGCTCAGCTGGAGCACGCTGATCGAACGCGGGGCATTGGGCATGCCATCGACGAAGGCGTCTACCGCCGCCGGACGGAATCACGCCGACGGCGTGGTGGAGAGTTCGATCACACGGCTACGGCGTCACCCGGAAGACTTCGATCGCGTTGGGGCCCTTCGTGAAGTAGCTCGGGTCGACCACGGTCGCGAATTCTGTCACGCCGTCAGTGGTCCAGGGCCTGGCCGTACCGGCGATCGTCCCGTTGACAGCAACCGCGAGGGATGTTTGTTCGTTCAGCCCGTCACCTTCGACCGTCCCGCTCACGACCGCCGGGAGCAGGTAGCCCCCGGGATCCACCTCTTCGTAGAAGGCCGGCTCGTTGTTGGTGAATCCGAGCCGCTTCAGCTCCCCTGCGGCCGGGGCGGCCCGTTCGCCGAGCAGGTCGCCGTGACCTCCACTCACGTAGAGCGAAGGGTCGGGAAAGAGCGCGTTGACATGCGCCACCGCCCGGCGGTATCGCCGCTTGACCTCGGCCGTGGCGATCGTGAAGGGCTCCTCCACGGTCGAAACCACGTCGATGTCGGTGGGTGGCGGCTGGTCCGAGGCGAGGGACCGTTTCGAGGGATCGAGTGAGGGATCCTCCGTGTCGAGACCGAGAGTGTTGAGAACGGTCGGCAAGAGGTCGGTAGTCGTGACGGTCCGGTGGACGGTCTTCCCGTTCTCCTGACCGGGGTATTTGATGAAAAGCGGGATCGGCAGCAGCCAACCGGAAGTCTCGTCGGTTGCCGATCGCCGTGGGAGTCCGCCCTGCATCGTGGCTCCGTGGTCAGCGAGTGCGATGAAAAGCGACTCGTTCCAGATGCCGGCGGACTTCATCGCTTTTACAATGCGGCCCACCTGAGAGTCGAGGAACTCCGCCTGCAGCATCATCCGCTGGAGCTGACCTTTGACCTCGTTCGGAGGTCCGGTCAGCTCGGCGGTTATCGACGTACCGTTCATCTTCTTTCCGTCCGGCAGGTACTCCCAGGGCACGTGCGGCAGCATCAGGTGAAGCACCAGCGCCGAGTGGTCGCCGGATTCGATCGCCTTGACGAATTCGCCCACCCGCTTCGCCTGGGCTGGCAACGGGTCATGCCTGTCGCGGAAGCGCGCCGCCTCGACCAGGTCCCGCTCTTCGGGAAGCGGAATGGGCCGGCCGTATTCCCAGCCGTTGGTCATCAGGCGGGTCAGGCGGGAGGACAGGTCCCGGGTCCGGGCACACACATCGTGGGGGCAGATGTCAGTGATCCACTCGCCGCCCCAGACGTCGTAGCCGGCGCGGTCGAGGATGTTGAAGAGGTTGTCCGGGTAGTCGGGCAGGCCGGGAGGCGCATCGCCGTCGTCGGGGACGGTTCCGGTGAGCAATGTCGGTGCAGCGATCACCGTGCTGTCAGTGGCGCTGAGAGCGCCCGGGTACCACGTGGTCTGCCGGACCAGGCGCACGAGGTTGGGGAAACGCTTCCCGTCGATCACTCCCGGCCGGCTTTCGATCGCGGCGAGCGGGAGTTCGTCCATGAGCAGCATCACCACGGGCGGGGTGCTGGTCGGCCGGAGTTCGGCGGTGGCGGGGGAATCAGGCGTGAACAGCGCCGAGACCGGTCCGGACACGGCGAACACGACGATGACCACCGGGGTGGAGATCATGAGGATCGCGGCCATTGACTTCAGGAAGTCGGAGCGGACGTAGGCGGCGGCCAGGAGAGCTGCGGCGACCAGGGCGAGAGCGACGCCCTTCCAGTCGGTCAGGCCGTGATCGACCGCGAAGCGCAGCACGAAGACCGAAGTGGCCAGACCCAAAAGCCCGGCGTGCAGTCCCTTCCGGAGCCGTGTGCTGATCAGGCCGGCGGCGAACTCGAGAAGAAAGCCCAGAGCGGGAACCGCGAAAACCACCAGTAGGACGAAAAGGATCACGTCGAAGCGATCGACTCTCACCGAGGTGAGACCGTCGATGCCGCTGACACTCGCAGTCAACAGCGGGTAGGCAACCGCGAGGGCCCAGATTCCAGTCAGTTCACCCCATGCGCGCAGCCCTTCGCGCATGGAGCCAGGGCCCCGGGGTGGAGTCCCGGTCACCTCGCCCGGAGTGTTTCGACGGCGATCCTGGCCGCCTCGGTCGGACTTTCCCCGACCCGCACGCCCTTGGCCTCCAGAGCTTCCTGCTTGGCCTGCGCGGTCCCGGAAGAGCCCGAGATGATCGCGCCGGCGTGTCCCATCTGCTTGCCGGGAGGTGCGGTGAAACCGGCGATGTACGCGACGACCGGCTTGGAGATGCTCTCCGCGATGAAGTCCGCGGCGCGTTCTTCGGCGTCGCCGCCGATCTCGCCGACCATGACGATCAGTTCAGTCTCGTCGTCGGCTTCGAAGAGGGTGAGGATGTCAATGAAGTCGGAGCCAACGATCGGATCGCCGCCGATGCCGACGATCGAGGTGTTGCCTTCGCCCGCCTGCTTGAGCTCGTTGCCGATCTGGTAGGTCAGCGTGCCCGATTTGGAGACGACGCCGATCTTGCCGCGGTCGAAGAACTGAGCCGGGATGATGCCGACGTTCGCCTTCTCCGGAGAGAGGACGCCAGGGCAGTTGGGCCCGATCAGGGTCACGCCCTTCTCCTTGGCCCGCCAGTAGGTCGGCAGCATGTCCATGACCGGGATGCCTTCGGTGATCGCGATGACCGTTTCGACCCCGGAGTCGATCGCTTCGTTGATCGCGGCCGCGGCGAACCTGGCCGGCACGAAGATCATCGAGGTGTTGGCGCCTTCCTTCTCGACGCTTTCCACGATCGTGTCGTAGACCGGTACGCCTTCGACGTCGTTGCCGCCCTTGCCAGGGGTGACGCCGGCGACGAGCTCGGTTCCGTAATCGCGGTTGCGCAATCCGTGGAAAGTTCCTTCGCGACCGGTCAGACCGGAGACGACCAGCCGGGTTCCTTCATCGATGATGATGCTCAAGGCTTTCCCTGTTCCCCGGCCAGCTCGACGATCCGCTTGGCGGCGCCGAGCATGGTGGCTTCGTTGTGGAGGTTGCCGAGGCCCGCTTCGGCCAGCAGGCGCAGGCCTTCCTCCGAGTTTGTGCCGTCGAGGCGCACGACCAGCGGCAGCTCGAGGTTCATCTTCGAGGTGGCCTCGATGATGCCCTTGGCGACTTCGTCGCAGCGGGTGATGCCGCCGAAGATGTTGAAGATGACCGCTTTGACCTTGGGGTCAGAGGTGATCACTTCGAGCGCGTCGTAGATCGCGTCGGCCTTGGAGCCGCCGCCGGCGTCGAGAAAGTTCGCGGGATCGCCTCCGGCCTGGGCCACCACGTCGAGGGTCGACATGCAGAGCCCGGCGCCGTTGCCGAGGATGCCGATGTCACCGTCGAGCTTGACGTAGGTCAGGCCTTTCTCCTTGGCCATCGCTTCCTGCGGATCCTCGATCGCGTCGGCAAGTTCTTCGAATTCCGGATGGCGGTAAAGGGCGTTGCCGTCGATCGTCGTTTTCGAGTCGAGGGCGAGCACTTCGCCCGCGGCGTTGACGATCAGCGGGTTGATCTCGATCAGGATTGCGTCTTCGGCGATCGCGATCTCGACCATTTTGACCAGGATCTCCGCGACCTGAGCGGCGTCCTTGTCGGGGATGCCCGATTTAGCGACGATCGTTTGCGCTGCAGCAACGTCGAACTCTTTCAGGGGGTCGACGTGCTCCTTGACGAGTGCTCCGGGATCGGATTCGGCAATCGCCTCGACATCCATGCCACCCATGTGGGAGAGGATGATCATCAGCTTCTTCGCCGAACGGTCGAGGATGACCGAGGCATAGAACTCGGCCTCGATGTCCGAACCGGCTTCGACCCAGAGTTCGTGGACCTTGAACGGGCCTTCGCCGTGGGGCCCGAAGATGTCCATGCCGATGATGTCGCCGGCGTGTTCGTGAGCCTGGATGCCATCAGCGGCGATCTTGATGCCGCCGGCCTTGCCGCGGCCTCCGATCAGGACCTGTGCTTTGACCGCTACGGGGTATCCAAGTACTTCTGACGCGGTGCGGGCTTCGTCAGCGGTGGTCGCGTGGCTGCCTTCCGGGACCGGGAGGCCATGACGGGCGAAGAGTTCTTTTCCCTGATATTCGAGGAGATCCATGTCTTTTCAGATCGGTGGAGAGACGGTGAGCGCGGGTGCGGACACTATCCGACATAATGGCCGACGCGCATGCCGCTACCGAGCCTAAAAAACATCACGTGGGTAACTACAGACTGCTACGGCACCCTGATCGACTGGGAGAAGGGAATTTCCGAGGCCTGTGCCAAGGAAGCCGAGAAAGACGGGTTCAGTTTCGACAATGAACCCTTCCTGGCCCGATTCTTCGAAGTGCAGGCCGAGATCATGTCGGGCTCGTATGAGCTCTACGCCGAGGTCCTGCGGCGCACGATCATCAAGGTCGCCGGAGAGATCGGCTGGGAGGTCGAACCGTCCCGGGCCCAGTTCCTGCCGGACAGCGTCGCTTACTGGCTCCCCTTCAGGGAATCCAACGCCGCGATGGACCGCCTCGGCAAGAAGTACGACATCGGCATCATCTCCAACATCGACGACAAGATGCTCGGCATTTCCCGCCGGCACCTGAGGACCGACCTCGACCTCGTCGTCACCGCCCAGCAGGTCCGCAGCTACAAGCCGGACGAAGTTCATTTCAAGGAATGCGCCCGTCGCATCGGTGGCAAGAAGGGCTGGCTCCACATCGGCTGCAACTACGACAACGACGTGGCGCCACTGCTGAAGATGAAGGTCCCGGTCATCTGGGTCAACCGTCACGGCGAGAAGCTCGCCGGCCGCAGGAAGCCTTCGCTCGAAGTCAAGTCCTTCCGCGATGCCGTCAAGAAGCTAGGCGCCGGCGGCTGAGCTCCGCAGTCCAAGGCGAGCTTTCCGCGGTCAGCCGCGACTGGCTCGACGGCACCACGCTCGAGGATCGTAAACGGCTCGGCCAGTACCTGACTCCGAAGCCGCTGGCCGACGCACTGCTTTCCCTGGTTCCGCTGGCCTCGGGCATGAAGGTCCTCGATCCCGGCGCCGGCACGGGTGAGCTGCTCGCCGCCGCCGCCCGGCGGCAGGACGGGCTCGAGCTGTACGGCTGGGACGTTGACCCGGCCGCACTCGAAGCGGCTTCACGCCTGGTCCCGACGGCCGATCTGGAAGAACGATCGGCGCTCGATCCCTGGCCCGGGCAGTCGTTTGACCTGGTCATCGGCAACCCGCCCTACTTCCAGTTTCGGCCCACCGCTGCGCAGAAGTCCCGTTTTTCCGAAGTGATCTCGGGCCGGGCCAACATTTTCGCCTGCTTCTTCAAGGCCGGTCTCGATGCGCTGGAGCCGGACGGCCGGCTCGCCTACATCGTGCCGCCGTCGCTGAACAGCGGGGCCTACTTTGAGGCGTTGCGCGAGCACATCGGCGGTCAGGCGTCCGTCGAGGATCTGATCGTGCTCGACAGCACCGACCTCTTCGAGGGAGCGAACACGGCGATTCAGCTGCTGGTCCTGCGGAAGGGCGGAGATCCGGGGCCGTTCCTGTTCGAGCGCTCCTGCCCCGAATCCGGCTTCCGGCGAGTGATCTTCTCGGCCGAGCCGGAGATGTTCGCCGCCCAGTTCGAAGGCAGGCGCACCCTCTGGGAACTCGGCTACGAAGCGGTTACCGGCACGGTCGTCTGGAACCAGCGCCGGGCCGATCTGCGCGAGACCGACGCGGACGGGGCGGTGCCGCTGATCTGGTCGCACAACCTGCGGCAGGGCGAGGTCATGCTCGGCACGCGGGCGGATAAACCGCAGTATGTGGCCGGCGGGGAGCCGGACCGGGGGCCGGCGGTCCTGGTCAACCGCGTGGTCGGCTCGGTCGGCCGCGGGGAGCTGAGGACGGCGCTGATCCCCGACGGCATGGAGTTCCTGGCCGAGAACCACGTCAACCGGATCAGGATGCGGGCGGGCGGCCGGCCGGCGGTGGGGTGGCAGGAACTCCAAAAAATGCTGGCGGACGAAAGCGCAGCCGAACGAATCAGGCTCCTCACAGGAAACACCCAAATATCAGCAACCGAGCTGACCCACCTGTTACCCCTCGGCTAACCCGTGTGATGTCGTAGAGCACCGCCCTCGCGGTAGATCGATACCGGAATAGCCGCCCGCCCCCGCGGTAGGCCGACCCCTCAAATATTGAGGGTAAACAGGAAGTCAGGACTATCGCCGAACTTGGCCCGGTTGTGGATTGGGGCGAAGCCGAGCGATTCGTAGAGCTTGATTGCGGGCAAATTGTCCCGGTTCACGTCGAGCTGGATCCGGCGGCAGCCCCGTGACCGGGCGCGTTCGATCGCTGCGGTGACCAGGGTCCGGCCATGGCCTTCGCCCCGGGCCGCTTCGTCCACGAAGGCGTCTTCGAGCCAGGCGTCTTCGGTGCCGGTCCAGACCGAAAGGCGGAAGCGCAGCTGCACGAAGCCGACCGGTGGCTCGCCGATCAGGAGGAATTCGGTCGTGCGCTCAACGAGCAGCCGGCCGACGGTGACTTCGAGCTCGGCGTTGTTCGGGCTGGCCGAGCCGAGGAAATCACGGAAGCCGCCGACCAGCCCGGTCACCGTGTTCAGGTCGGTCGGTGCGGCGATGCGCAGGGGCGTCTCCGGTCCCATCAGCCGGCCAGCGGTTTTGAACCGTCGTGGACGAGCTGAAGTTTCTCGCCGCCCTTCAGGAGGTAGATGTCGACCTGGTTGAAGCCGCGCTTCAATGAATCCGGCGGCAACAGGATCGAGAACCCGGGCCCGTAGCCGAGGCCGTCCTTGAAGGTCCAGCCGACCGCCTGGATCACGCCATCCACCGCGACCGCGAGCACGCGGTTCTCGGGGATGTTGTCCAGATAGCCACGCTGGAGGAGTCCCTGGAGGGATGGCGAGGCCGGGTCGTACTGCTTGACCGAATTCGGGCGGATCGGCTTGGCGCGCATCCCGCGGCGGTCCCCGATGTCGTTGAGGTCCGCGACCTTCGTGCCGATCAGGTCCTTCTTCGGCCCGAAGCGGTAGGTCGGCCCCCAGCCGACGTCGGTGCCGTAGACGCGCTGGATCCGGTTGACCAGGCGCCGGCGCTGCTTCAGCATCGCGTCGAGGCCGATGGTTGACTCGCCGGTCGGCGAATTGACGACTGTGACCTGCTTCCCGGGGCAGTCCGGCACGTCCCATGGATACTCGATCTTCAGCTGCTTCGCGATCTCCGGCAGGATGTCGGTGGCGCAGGTGTGTTCGGTCACCACCTCGCCGCCGGACTGGCCCGGCGCCTTGACGAAGAGCGGGACCGAGGCGATCTCACCCATGTTCTCCCGGACCGCCGCCCGGCGCGGGATCCGGCTCTGGAATGCGGCGCCGTGGTCGGCGGTGACCACGACCATCGACTTGTCCCAGATTCCCTTTTCCTTGAGCTGGCTGGTGATGCGCGCGAGCAGCGTGTCAACGTAACCGACTTCGAGCAGATGGCGCTGAAGCGCGATGTCGACGATCTTCGGGGGAGCCATCCAGGGCCCGTCGTTCGGCAGCAGCCCGGACCACTCGCCGGTCAGGTTGCTGTACCGCTGCCCGTTCGGCAGGTGGCGCCAGGGATAGTGCGGCTTCTCGACGTGGATCATGTCGAGCGTCTCCTTCTGCCCGGGTTCGAAGTTGGAGACGAACTCGTTGATGCGCTCGAACTCGTCGGCGCTCGAGCGGACCGCGAAGAGCCGTCCCAGCTTGCGGGCGGCACCCTGCCCGGTGCGCTCGGCCGGTTCGATCGTCGTCTCTCCGGTCGGACCCGTCAGCCCGGTGACGCCCGTGGTGCCGGACACGCCGGCAGAGCCGGTTGCCATGCCGGTTTCGAGCCCGGAGTCTTCGGGGTCGGCTGACTCGTCGGTGAACTCGGAAAAGGTGGCTGAGACGTCGGGCAGATTGCGGCGCATCGAGTCCGGCAGCAGCAGGTGCTCGGAGACGACGTTCAGGTCGGAGAAGAGGTCGCCGAGCTTGGCGTCATTGGTTCCGATCGCCGAGTCCGGGCAGAGGTCGTCCGGGCAGACCTGGGTCGCGGCCTCCATGACCCGGAGCCGGTAGGACTTGCCGAGCAGGGTGAAGACGCTGTGCGGATAGTCCGAGGCGATCGGCAGGTTGTCCTGGTCGGGCGTTTCACCGCTGAGGATTGAAGGCACGGCCAGCGGCGTGTAGGCGGCCGAACCGGTGGCGTTCTCGTACCAGGTCGAATCGGAGGCGAGGTCGGCAAAGGCCGGGAAGCGCGTGCCGTCGATCTTCTCCTTGTCGTTCATCAGCGAAGCGATCGGGAACTCGTCGAAGATCACCATGACCACCGGTGCCGGGTTGCCCACGGTGACGTCGACCGGGTCCGGCTGCTCACGCGGAAGGATCAGCCTCGAGGTGCTGGTGAAGCAGAAGAAGATGATCAGGATGACCACGGGGGCGACGGTCAGGATGTCCATGAAGGCCCGCGGGAAGCGCCACCGGGAGTAGGCGTAGACACCGAGGGCGGCGAGCAGCAGGGAGATCGCGATCAGGACGCCGGCCGGCCAGTCGAAGGCGTCTTTGATCACTTCGAGCAGGAAGCAGGCGCCGACCAGGGTCATCAGGAGCAGATGAAGGCCCCAGCGGAGGTTCCTGTTGATCAGCTGCGCGAGGGCTTCGAGCGCGAGGGCGACGAGCGGCGGTACGAAGGCGAGGGCCAGGCAGTAGATGATGATCTGGCCGGCGGTGTTGCCGCGGGCGACGAAGAACTCCGGGTTCTTGCCGAGCAGCGACAGCATCGGCTGGAGAAACGCGAGAGCCCAGAGCGCGGCCAGATGCGCGGCTCCCAGAAGAAGGGAAGGCCGCGGCAGTCGATCGACAGCCTTCGTTGCCTCACTCACGAATGCGCGAGTTTATCCCTAACCCGTCCCGCCAAGGCGTGACAGGAGGGGCTCCCCGGAGGTGCGGTCGACGGTGAAGATCGTGATGTCGTTCAGGCCCGTTCGCAGCGAGTTCTGCGGAAGGAGGATCGAGTAGGCGATTTCACCCGCGTCGAGGAAGGCTCTCCCCACCGCGACGACCGTGCTGTTGACCGCGACCGCCAGCGGGGTTCCCGCTTCGGCGCCATTGATCGTGCCGCGCTGGCGCAGCACCGTGTTGACGGCGCCGCCCGGCTGGTAGTCGGTCTGGCCGGGCGACTTGATGAAGAGCGGCACCGTCGCGATCTCGCCGATCGTCGCTTCGTTCGCGGCCCGGCGCGGTTCGTCGGTCAGCAGCGCGCCGCCATGGTCAGCGGTGACCACGACCAGGCTCTCGTCCCAGACCGCCAGGCTCTTGAGTCGCTTGATGATCATTCCCAGCAGGTGGTCGACGTACCCGGCTTCGAGCAGGTGGGCCTGGGTGGCCCGGTCGGTCACGTAGCGGTTGCCGGTCCAGGTGAGTTCGTCCGGGATGAACGCGCGGAAGTCCTCGCTGGTCACGCCGTAGTAGGTCCCGTCGGGATAGTGGTTCCACGGGTAGTGGGGCTTCTCGATGTGGCCGTAGTCGAACTTTGGCTGAACACTGGAGGCCCCGAGAAAATCCAGCACCCGGCCGGTCTCTTCGTCGGCATCCATCGCGCCGCCTTTCGCCTGATGCTGTCCGGCGACGAACTCCCGGGCCCGGGTGCGTGCCGGGTCTTCCCCGGCGACGGTGATGCCGGGGTCACCGAAACCGCCGAAGGTCTGGGAGATGTCGGGGAAGTTCACCCCCATCTTTTCGGGCAGCAGCAGGTGCTGTTCGACCACCTTGCTGTCGGTGACCAGCGATTCGAGGGCGTCGGTGAACCCTTCCTTCGGTTCGGCTGTGGCCTTGCAGACGCTCTCCGGGCAGACCTGGGTGATCGGCTCGAGCGCGTTCACCCGGTAGGTGCCGCCCGGGAGGGTGAAGATCGAGTCGGGATGGTCGCGGGCGGTGGGCAGGGAGTCACGCTCGGGGTCGAGCCCGCTGAGGATCGAGGGGATCGCGATCGTCGTGTAGGAGCCGACGGTCGTCGTGTCCCGGTCCCCCGCCGGTCTTGGTCGGCTCGCTCATGGGAGCGTGGGCCTACCCGGCACTTGACCAGAGTTCAGTCAGGCGCGGCTCGCCGGCGTCCTGGTCCACCCGGAGCAGTTCGATCTCGTTGGGGCCGGCCCGGAGCGAACTCCGGGGCAGGAGGATCGAGTAGAGGGTCCGGTTGCGGTCGCGGTAGGCCTGGCCGACCGCCGCGATCTTCCCGTTTACCGAGACCGCCAGTGGCGTGTCAACGTCTACCCCCTTCAGCACCCCGCGCTGGCGCAGCACGGGATTGAGCGGGATCTCCGGCTGCAGGTTCGTCGCGAGGTCACCCCCGACTTCGGGCTCGGCGTAAGCGCCGTCTTCCGGGGGCGCGACATCGAGTGAGCTGGTTGCGGTCCCGAGCAGGTCCTGGTTCGGGCCGAGCTTCAGCACGGACGGCCAGCCGGTGTCGCCACCGAAGAGGTCGGTGAGGATGCCGATGTAGTCATCGCGCTGCTCGAGAACTTCGTCCATCGGGAGGGTGACGGTCGGCCCGGATCCGTTGTCGAGTTCGACGCCGTCGCGGTTGCAGGCCGGCGAGTCCCAGGGCATGTCGATCCCGAGTTGGGTCGCAATGGTCGGCAGGATGTCGGTGACGCAGTGGACGCGGTCGATCGTCCTGCCCTGCTTTTGCCCCGGCGCCTTGACGAAGAACGGGACCATGGCGATCTGCCCCATCGTCTCCGGGTTCGCCTCGCGGCGATGAATCCCCTTGGTCATCGCGCCGCCGTGGTCGGCGGCCGCCACGAACAGGGTCTCCTCCCAGAGCCCGTCTGCCTTGACCCGGTCCATCACCTTGCCGAGCAGGAAGTCGGCGAAGCCGACCTCGAGCAGGTGGGCCTGCCGGGCCCGCTCGGTCGGGTAACCGTCGTCGAGCCAGGCCGTTTCGCTGATGAAGTCCCGGAAGTCCTCGGTCGTCTCGGAGTACCGGAGGCCGTCGGGGTAGTGGGTCCAGGGGTAATGCGGCTCCTCGACGTGGACGAAGTCGAAGGTGTGGTCGGGCTCAGGCGCGCGATTGGCCAGCATTTCGATGACGTCGCCCTCGCCGTCAAGCGAAGCGTCAACGTCATCAGCATCGAGCTGGTTACGCACGAATTGGCGGGCCCGACCGCGCTCGATCGATTCAGTTGGTGCCGCAGCGTCGAAGCCCTGGAAGCTCTGGGAGATGTCAGGCAGGCTCGCCGACATGTCCTCGGGAAGGTTGAGGTGGGCCGACACGTACTTGAGGTCGGTGAACAGGTCGGAGACGGCGTCGGTCGTGCTGACTTCGTCCTCCTTCTGCTCCTCGCAGATCGATGACGGACAGACGTGGGTGATCGGCTCGACTCCGTGGACGTCGTACGAGTCCCCGAGCAGGGTGAAGAGCGATTGCGGATGGTCGGCGGCGGTCGGCAGGCTGTTGCGGTCGGCCGACTTTCCGGTGAGGATCGAAGGCACCGCGATCGCCGTGTAAGAGGCGTCGGTCACCGTGTTGCGGTACCAGTTCGAGTTCGCCTCGAGTTCGGCGAAATGGGGGAACCGTTTCGCGTTCACCTCGTGGTCCGGAGTCATCAGGGAGCCCACCGGGAACTCGTCGAAGATCATCATCACGACCGGCGCCGGGTTGTTGATTGACGCCTTGATCGCCTCGACGTCGGTTGATGAAGTGGTCAGCTCCGAGGCCTCGCTGAAGAACAGGAAGACGACCAGGATGATGATCGGCGCCGGGATCAGGATGTCGGTCAGCGATCTCAGGAACTTCCCGTAGCCGTAGAACCAGGCCAGGGCGATCCCGGCGATTGCGGCGACGATGATCATTGGCACCGAAGGACCGTCGGCAAACTGCTTGAAGATCTGGATCACGAGCAGGGCGAAGAGCAGTGCCACCAGCACCAGGTGGAAGGCCCAGCGGGCCTTGCTGCTGATCGGGTTGAGCAGGGCCTCGATGCCGGTGGCGATCAGCGGTGGGGCCAAAGTGACCAGCAGGGCGAAGAGGACGATCTGGCCGCCGGTGTTGTCGCGGGCGACGAAGAAGTCCGGGTTCGACCCGAGCAGGCTGAGCAGCGGCTGCACCACCGCAAGTGCCCAGAGGGCGGCCAGGTGCCCGCCTCCCATTAGAATCGAGGGCGCCTTCCAGGGCTTGGCTGTCTCAGCTCGTTCAGACACCGGCGGCGATCTTATTCTTCTGAAGGCGCTGCCAACCGCTCTGCCGGGCGCAACTACAGGGCGGGGCCGTGTTCCAGAGTGGTAGCCCACCCACCGCAGCACCAACTTGATGCAGACCCCCAGACTCTCTTCTCACTTCCAGGCAGCGTGTATCGGCGTCGTTTTGATGATGCTGTTGTTTGCAATGGCGATTTGCCGGGCTCCGGAGATGGCTTCGGCCAAGCGCCCCAACTTCGTCCTGATCCAGGCTGACGACCAGACGGCGGCCACGATGCACGCCATCGCCGTGGACAAGAAGGGCAAGAAGGCCAGGGTAATGCCGAACACCCTGGACCTGATCGGCGATCGAGGAGTCGAGTTCTCCAACTACTACGCTTCGGCCCCGCTCTGCTCCCCTTCGCGCTCCACCCTGCTGTCGGGCCAGTACGCACACACGGACGGCCTGCCGCGCAACAGCGGCAAACGCGGTGGGGCCCTGGGTTTCAGCCTGAGCGACGTCTTCTCCGAGAACCTGGCCGTCTCCCTCCAGCGGGCCGGCTACTTCACCTCACACTTCGGAGATTTCACCAATCACTACGGCAACAAGAGCGGGTACGACGAGACTGCCGTTCCACCGGGGTGGGACAAGTGGGCGACCACCTGGACCCCGGGCAAGGTCAGGCGTTATTACGGCTACCACCTGAACGTCAACGGGAAGATCAAAGGGCCCTTTGGAAACCCCAATTACGGCCGGACCGCGAACAAGGATTCGGTCGACTGCCCTTCACCGAAGCACAAATGCAACTACAGCACCGATGTTCTGACGACCAGGGCGGTTCGCACGATCCAGAAGGCGAAGAAGGGCCCGATGTACATCCAGGTCGACTACGAAGCCCCGCACGACGGTCCGCTCGGCAGCGGCAGGCCGGTGCCGGCCACGCGTTACATCGGCTCGGCCGCCGAATCGAAGCTGCCCAAGTCACCGAACTTCAACGAGAGAAACATCGGCGACAAGCCGGCCGTCCTCAGAAACGGCAACGCCCAGCTGAGCCAGCGGAAAGTGGCCGGGATCGAGAAACGGTACCGCTCGCAGCTCGAAACCCTCCGGGCGATGGACGACGGGGTGGGACGCATCGTGAAGGCACTGAAGGATTCGCATCGCCTCGGCAACACCTACATCATGGTCTTTTCCGATCACGGCTACTTCCTCGGGGAGCACCGGTTCGGCAAGTCGAAGTTCCTGCCGCATGAACCCGCCTCGAGCGTCGACCTGCTGGTCCGCGGCCCCCGGGCCAAGAAGGATTCGACCTCGGATGCGGTCGTCGGCAACGTGGACCTCGCCCCGACGATCGCCGATCTTGCCGGGGCGAAGCTCGGGCTCGAACCGGATGGCCGGTCTTTCGCCAATGTCCTGAGGCACCCCGGCAAAGGGGCCGGCCGCTCGGTGGTCCTGGAGTCCTACCTGCTCCGCTCGGATGCCCTCAACGAGCATCTCAAAGTCACGGAGCAGGATGCCGGCGCGGCCGTTTCGGGTGCGGTGCCTTACGTCAATTACACGGGCCTGCGGGCCGGCCGCTACAAGTACATCAGCTACGAACCCGGCGGCCACGAGCTCTATGACATGAGGGTCGATCCCTACGAACTGAGCAACAAGGTCAAGTCGAAGCGCTACCGCCGGGTCGTCAAGGCGATGGATGCCGAGCTCGACGCCCGCCAGTTCTGCGCCGGTGCCCAATGCCGCAAGGGCGTCCGCGACCTGCCGAAACCGAAACCCAAGCCCAAGCCAAAGCCGAACAAGCCGGGGAAAAATGATCGCAATTAATCGGACGTTCCTCCGGGTCTTCGCGGCAGGCAGCCTCACCGGCGCTGCCCTGGTCGGTCTGCCCGGACTCGCTCAGGCGAGCCGCCCGAACATCGTGGTCATCCAGACCGACGACCAGAGCCCGCGCACGGCCAAGGCCACGTACCGCGGCAAATCCGGCCGGTCCCACCTGGTCATGCCGAACACGGTCCGGAAGATCTTCCGGGGCGGCACCGAGTTTACGAACCAGTATGCGACGACCCCGGTCTGCTCACCGTCCCGGGCTTCAATGCTCACCGGTCAGTATCCCCAGAACGACAAGCTCACCGGTAACAGCGGAGCCCACGGCGGCTGGGAGGGCTGGCAGAACTCCCCCGGTTACACGCAGAACCTGCCGGTCACCCTCCAGAACGCCGGTTACCGGACAGCGCACGTCGGCAAGTTCGTCAACGGCTACTACGACGGCGAGAACGACCGCGTCGACACGACCGTGCCGCCCGGCTGGGACAACTGGTTCACGACCGCGTACCTCCCCGGCACCAGGTACTACGGCTATCCGGTCTCGCACAACGGGCAGGCCCTCCCGCCATTCGGCAATGCGAACTACAAGTCGAACGGACCCGGGATCGACCCGAAGTCCTGCACGGCGAAGCTGCTGACCAAGCTTCATGCCAGCCGGAAATGCAACTACCTGACCGACGTCATGGCCCACGAGGCCGTCGAGGAGATCCGGAAGAGCAAGGGCTCGCCGTTCTACCTCCAGGTCGACTTCCAGGGGCCTCACGGTGACATCAAGGGACCGGAAGGTCCGCAGCCCGCGACCCGGCACCTCGGATCGGCCAGCCGGACCCCGTTGCCGCGCCCGAAGAACTTCAACGAGGCCGACACCTCCGACAAGCCCGCGTTGCTTCGGGACCGGGCCCCGAAGCGGATGACCAAGAAGGACATCGGGCACCTGCGGGACGCCTACCGCAAGCAGCTCGAGTCGCTGCGTTCCGTGGATGACGGGGTCGGGGCGATCCTGAAAACGCTGCGGCGCACCGGTGAACTCGACAACACCTACATCTTCTTCATGTCCGATCACGGGTATTACCTCGGTGAGCACCGGTACGCCGACGGCAAATTCATGCCGTATGACGAGTCGGCCACGGTCGCGATGGCCGTTCGCGGTCCCGGCGTGCCGTCCGGCGGACACACCGGGGAAATCACCGGCAACATCGACATTGCGCCGACCGCTCTGCAACTCGCCGGTGCGACTCCGGATTATGACTTCGACGGCCGTTCGCTCGAACCCTTTTGGAAGCACCCGAAGCGGACCACGCGCCGGCCGATCGGCATCGCCCTCGGTCTGTTGCCGCACGTCGCCCCGGCGGCGACATCGGCCAAGGCTCCGATCCTGAACTACCGGGGCTTTCGGGTCGGTCCATACAAGTACGTCGAGTACGAGGCCGGCGGGGCCGAACTCTACGACCTGAAGCGTGATCCTTTCGAGATGAACAACCGGATCGGCTCCGCGCGCTACTCGGCGGTCCGGGCCTATATGAAAGAGCACCTGCCCGACGTTGCCGCCTGCAAGGGTTCCGGCTGCCGCGCCGCGCTGCCGCCCTGGCCCGAGCCCGCTGCCTGAGCTTTCTCAGCGGACGACGACGGTCCGGCTGCTGCCGATCACGCGGCCCGAGGCGTCGAGGCCGAGCACCTTGACGTACGGATCCTGATTCGGCAAGCGGATCTGCGTCTCGAATCCGGTCCGGGGCCGGGTACCGAAGGCCTCCAGGTGCCGGCGGTTGGGACCGGTCAGAATTCGCCACCGGCGTACGGAGGTGTCTCCATTCCAGCTGACCCAGACGCTGGTGAAACCCCGGGCCCGGTCTGCCGTGATCGCGACCGGTCCGCGGGGCCGTCCCACCCAGGGCTGGCGGTAAGCGCGGTAGGCCGAGTTGGTCCCTCGCAGCCGGGCGTCGAAGACCAGACCGCCCTCCGGTGAGTGCTCGGAGATCAGCGGGCTCTGGCCCCAGCCGATGAAGAAGTTACCGCTGGGAAGGGCTTGTACGTTGGCCTGTGAAGGCGAGAGCACTCGGTCCGGATTCAGGAACTCAGTCACCAGAGTCGCCACCATGTTGGGCTCATCGATGTTGAGGACGAGGCCTCGGGACTGTTCGGCTGACGGGCCGGTGGACACAAAGGCATCAGCGTTGTCGAAGAGGGAAATCCGGTTGCCATTCAGCGGTTCGGCGTCGTGCTGCCACGAGAATGCCGCGCCCGGCCCGAAGGCGAAGTCGCTGCTTTTGCCGCCCAGCGTCCAGATCGGGCGCCCGGAACGCCGTTTGATCTCGTAGATCGCGCTGGTGCTGCGACCGGAGACCATCACGTTGCCGTCCGGGGTGTCGATCACGGAATTGATGTGGAAATAGTCGAAAGGTGACCCCTCGCGCCGGACCCGGGCCGTATAGCTGTCGGTGACGGGAACCTGGTCGAGGCTGTGCCACTCCCAGATCACACGCCCGGTGTCCAGGTCGATCTCCTGCGCGATCGAGTCGGTGACCCGCCCGTCCTCGGTGAGGCCGATCGGCCGGAGGTCGCGCTGGACGGTCCGATACGACGTGATGTACGCGGTCCCGCGCGGTGTGAGCCGGAACTCGTGGGTATCGGCGCGGTAGCCGTTGCCGGGGACGATCCGCTTGATCACCCGGTAAGAGCGGTCGGCGATGATGTAAGAGGTTCGTTCAAGGCCGGCACCGGGGCTCGGCGCCTGGATCCAGGTCAGGACCGGCTTGCCGTGGTAACTCTGCGTGCGGAAGTCGGTCGCCCGCATCGGCTTGAACCAGATCAGTCGTCCGGCGGCGGAAAAGATCGCACCGCCGTACGTCTTGGAACCGACGAACACGGGGTCGTCTCCCGCCTCATCTTCTCGCGCGCGCACCTGGAGAGAAAACGGCCGAAGGGCCGGACGGGAGCGGAAGGGTTGCCGCTCGCCTTTTACGACCTCTTCTCGCCGCTGGTTCTTCGGACGGGGGAATCCAATGTTCTCGGTGATGAAGGTGTAGTCCCCGTCGACCGCTCCGGGGATCTCCAGGTCGGTGCTGATATTGACCTGCTCGGCTGGGTCGAACGGCAGTTCCATGATCAGGCTGAAACCGCGGTCGTCGGAATGCCGGCGCGCGGTGAAATCGTGATCACCCGAGATGCTGCCGGTGACCTCGATCGATCCGGCCTCCGAAGCGGGCAGGCCGCGAAAGCTGATCTCTGACCAGATCGAAGCGTTGGCGGAGATCGCGCTGGGCGAAACCGTGGTCGCGGACGCCAGGCCGGCCGGCGCCCACATTGCCACTACGAGTATCGGCAGGAGGATGAAACGGGAAGTTCGGATCCCCGTCATCGGAGATGGCCGCCGTGCGGGATCAATTTGCTCTGGTGACCGCTGTGCTGCCGATCGTCTTGCCGTCCGCATCCAGCCCCTGAACCTGAACGAAGGCCGCGCCGGAGGGAAGTGCGAGGCGGGTTTCGAAACCGGTGCGGGTCGTTGTATCGGAAGGAGTCAGCGCCGCCGCCGATGGCCCGGTGAAGGACTTCCAGCTGCGCACTTCGGTATCGCCGTTCCAGCTGACCCACGCATTCGAGGTGCCGTCGGAGGAAGTGACGGCGATTGCCACCTTTCCGGCAGGCCGGCCGGTCCAGGGCTGGCGATAGGCGCGGTAGACCGAACTCGCGCCGCGGATCAGGGAGTCGAAGACCAGGTCGCCGTCGGGGGTGTATTCCGAGATGAACGGGAATTGGCCCCAGCAGATGAACCAGTTGCCGCTGCCGAGCAGTTCGATATTTGCCTGGGTCGGTGACAGCGGCTTCTGCGGGTGGAGGAACTCGCGCACCAGCGTCGCCTTTTTCTTCCTGTTGTCGAGCTTGAGCACAATCGCGCGGGACTGGTCGGCGAAAGGATGGTCCGCGATCGGGGCATCGGCGTTGTCGAACAGCGAGATCGTGTTGCCGGAGTGCGGTTCGGCGTCGTGCTGGAAGGAGAAGGCCGCGCCCCGTCCGAACCTGTAGTCACTCTTCTTGCCGCCGAGGGTCCAGATGATCCGGCCGGTGCTCCGGCTGATCTTGTAGATCGCGTTGGTGCTGCGGCCGGAGATCATGACGTTGCCGTCCGGCGTGTCGATGATCGAGTTGATGTGGAAGTAGTCATACGGGTTGCCCGGCCGCCGCGGTCCGTTGGCGTAGCTTTGCTTGACGGGCACATGGTCGAGGCTGTGCCACTCCCAGATCACGCGGCCTGTGCGCAGGTCGACTTCCTGGGCGATCGAGTCACTGACCCGGCCGTTCTTGTCGAAGCCGATCGGCCGCAGGTTCCGCTTGACCGTCCGGTAGGTCGTGACGTAGGCGGTGTTGCGGGAAGTCAGCCGGAACTCGTGCGAGTCGGCCGCGTAGCCGTTGCCCGGCGTGAATTGCTTGATGACGCGGTACTTGCGGTTGGCGATCGTGAGCGTGGCCCGGTCGATGCCAGAGCCTTCGGTCGGCGACTCGAACCAGGTCAGGGCCGGTTTCCCTTTGTACTTCTGGGTCCGGAAGTCGGTGGAGCGCATCGGCTTGAACCAGACCGGCTTGCCGTTCGAGTCGAAGATCACGCTGCCACGCTGCTTCGAGCCGACGAAGATCGGATCGTGGCCGGCGGCTCCGGTGTTCTTGCGTACCTGCAGGGTGAATGGGCGCAGGTCGGGCCGGGACTTGAACTGCACGTCGCCCCCGGCTTCGAGGGGGGCGTTGCCGAGACGCTTGACGCGCGGCCCGCCGAGGTTTTCGACCTTGAACTTGTAGTTGCCGCCCTTGGTGCCGGGGATCCGGAGCCGGGTCTTCACGATCACCCGTTCCGAAGTTTCGAAGGGACGCTTCATGACCAGGCTGAAACCGGCTCCGTCGCTGTGCCCGCGGCGTGAGAACGCGTGACCGCCGGACCGGCTGCCGTGCACGCTGATGTGGCCCGCCTTGGAGCGGTTGACGCCGCGAAAGCTGATCTCGGAGTAGACCGAGGCGTTCTCGGCCGTCGGCCCGGGGGTCACCGTCGCCCGCGCGGTACGGGCTTCGGCTGCCGACGAGCTGAATGCGGTCAGGGTGATCGCCAGGGCGATTGCGGGCAGGGCTAGTTTTCTGATGCGCGGACTCCCATCACTTGAGTAAACATCAGGCTGGTAGTGAAAGTTGCGGCCCGGAGGGCCGGAACGCAATTTATAGGACGGCCTCCGCACCTATCGTGCCCCTGTGTGGTTGTAAAAGCAGGTGTTTTGCTGAAGAGCAGACAGACAACGAGGCCTCAGTCAGCCCCGGGGCCGGGAAAGACCTGATGAGAGCATTGAAGGCGGTTTTCAGCTGCCTCGCAGCGGCGTGCACCATCGTGGCCTTCCATTCCGTGGACATGGTCAAGGCGGCCGTGCGCCCGAACGTGGTCGTGATCCAGACCGATGACCAGCCACTGATCAACTTTCACGCCACCTGGCGCGACCTTTACGACAACCAGCGCCAGGTCATGCCGAACACGATGAACCTGATTCGCAACCAGGGCATCGAGTTCAGCAACTACATCACCCCGTTCCCCCTCTGCGCGCCTTCACGCGCCTCTCTGCTCAGCGGCCAGTACGCACAGAACCACGGCGTGATCAGGATCGGCGGCCCGCGTGGCGGCTGGGACTCGTACCGGGCCAACCGCATCGACCAGGAGAACCTTCCGGTCTGGCTCCAGCGCTCCGGGTACCGCACCTCGCACTTCGGAAAGTTCATGAACAACTACGGCGGTCCGGACGCACCGGTGGCGACCGAGGTACCGCCCGGCTGGGATCGCTGGGTGACCGACGCCACCGACAATTCGACTCGCGAGTTCTACGGTTACCAGCAGAACATCGACGGCGCGATCACCGGCCGGCTGGGCTACCCGTACTACGACATGACCGGCGGCAAGGACCCGATTGGATGTCCCGACCTCAACCCGGTCCTCTGCAATTACCACACCGATTCGATGAGCATCCAGGCGGAAACCGAGATCCGCGAGTCCGGCAGTCAGCCGTTCTACCTCCAGGTCGACTACCACACGCCCCACGGTGATTCGCGGCCGCCGATCGGCCCCGAACCGGCGATTCGCGACTACGACACGGCACTCCGGACCGCCAACCCGAAGCCGCCCGGATACAACGAGGGCGACGTATCCGACAAGCCCTCGTTCATCCGGAGCAACCCGCGGCTGACCACAAACGAGATCACCCAGATGACCATCGAGTACCAGAAGTCGGTCGAGGCGCTGCAGTCGGTCGACGACGGGGTGAAAGGCATCGTCGATGCGCTCAAGGAGACCGGCAAGCTGCGTAACACCTACATCCTCTTCACCTCCGACAACGGCTTCTTCTTCGGCCAGCACCGGATCAACCGCGGAAAGCTTCTGCCGTACGAACCGGCACTGCGTGTCCCGCTGGTGATCCGCGGTCCCGGGATCAAGCCACGCTCGACCAGTTTCGAGCCCGTGGCCAACCAGGACATCGCGCCGACGATTCTCAAGCTGACCGGGGCCGAGGCCCGCAGCAAGATCGACGGCCGGCCGATGATCCAGTTCTGGCGGAATACGAAGCAGCGGTCACTCCGGCCGATCCTTCTCTCCAGCTACCAGCAGGCAACCCGGTTCATCCCGGGGGACTATCCGGACGATCCGGCGCCCGTGGTCACCAGCAGCCGCAAGGGCGCCCACACCTCGGCCAAGGCTTCGAGCCAGAACTACGTCGGCATCCGGGTCGGTCCGTACAAGTACATCGAGTACGAAATCGGCGAGAGCGAGCTGTACGTGATCCCCGAGGATCCGGGTGAACTCCACAACCGGTTCGGCGATCCGCGCTACAACAAGGTCAAGGCTTACCTCGACGAGGAGCTGGCCAAGTTGCGCGCCTGCAAAGGTGCGGCCTGCCGCGAGTCGGCGGAGAAGTGGCCGGCGCCTCCCGGCCGCTAGACCTGCTGCGGTTCCGGTTCTAGTTCGAGCCGAGCGCTTTGAGGCTGTTGCCGGGGCCCACTTCGTAGACCGTGATCTCGTTCTTGCCCGGCTTGAGTGAAGCGGGGTCGACCAGCGTGCCGAAGCGCTGGGCGTCCTTGAAGTCGAATGACTTGGTGGTGCCGTGGATCTTGCCGTTGACGCCGACCGCGATCGCCGAACCGGTTTCGACGCCGGTCAGTTCGCCGGTGACCCACATCGGGATGAGGCCGACCCCTGGCTTGTAGTTCTGCCAGAGCGAAGGCGCGTCGAGTTTTGCTTCCTGCGCTTCGGCAGTGACCGCCGGGACGGCCTTGCCGATCAGTTCGGGTGCCGGGCCGAGCGTGTAGAGCGGACCGGTACCGAAGCGCGCGTCCCTCTCGGCGATCCCGGCGTCGCGCTGCTTCTTGATATCGGCGATCGACACGGTGAAGGTCTGGTTCTTGACGTCCTTGACCGTGACGTCGCGGTCGGGCACATTGTCACCCTGGAGTGGCACACCTTCGGTGTCGTACATGCCCTCGACTCCGAGTTCTTTGGCGATCGTCGGCACGACGTCGAGCGTCATGCTGTGGATCGGATCGACCTTCGGCTTGGTCTGGCCCGGGTACTTGATGAAGAGCGGCGGGTTGGCGACCTCGCCCATGCTCCTGGTGTCGGCGATACGCTGGGGGATGTCGCCCCCCTGGAAGCTGATGCCGTGGTCGGCGGTGACGATCACCATCGCCTTGTCCCAGTTGCCGTTCTTCTTGATCCGCCGAATGAATTGACCGAGGAGATTGTCGGCGTAACCGGTCTGCACGATCTGGCGCTGCTGGGTGGCGGCGACACCTTCCTCATCGACCAGCCACAGATTGGTGCTGTCGGAAAGCTGCCTGATCGGGGAGTCGTTGTACTCCTCACCCTTCACGTCGTACTTCCAAGGCTGATGCGGCTGCTTGACGTGCATCATGGTCAGGGACGAGTCCTTGGCCGGGATCTGATTGATGAATTTCGTGTACTCGGACGGTGCCTTGGCGCCACCGCGGCCCTTGACGAAAAGGTCGTCGATGGTGTTGCCGACACTGCCACTGGCTCCGCCGCTGCTCGAGCCGCCACCACCGCCGAAGTTGGCGAAGTCCGTGCCGACGTCCGGAAGGGTGTCGGCGACATCGGGCGGGAGCACCAGCCGGCCCTCGACGTACTTGAGATCCGAGTAGAGCGACTTGAGGCGGCTCAGCTGGCGCACCTGGGATTCTTCATCGGGGCAGAGCTGGACGGGGCAGATCTGCGTGATCGGTTCGATCACGTGGTAGCTGTAGGAGCCCGACAGCATCGAAAAGACGTTTTCGGGCTGGTCAGCCGCGGTCGGAAGAGCATCCTCGGGCGGCACGCGTCCAGTGAGCAAACCTGGCATCGCTGTGGGCGTGAAGTAGGAAGTCGTCGTCTCATTCGGGTACCACGTGCTCTGACCCTCGAGCTTCTTGAAGTTCGGGAAGCGCGTCCCGTCGATCTCCTGATTCTTGTTCATCAGTGATCCCGTACTGACTTCGTCGAAGCTGATCCATAGGACGGGAGTGGTCGATTTGGTCGAGGCGCCGATGCTGACCGATTCGTTCTTCGGGAAGATCACCTTGGAGCTCTCGCTGGTGAAGATGAAGAGCAGGAGGATCACCACCGGGGCGACGATCAGGATGTCCATCAGGTTCTTCAGGAAGACCACCCGGAAGACGGCGTAGCCGAAGAGTGCGCCGAGGATCAGGGCCAGGCCCACCATCAGGACGGTCGGACCATCGAAGAAGTTGCTTTCGATGCTGATGAAGAGGAAGGTCGCGATCCCGAAGAAGAACAGGAAGTGAACCGCGTAATAGACCTTCGGGCCGATCATCTTCGCCACCCATTCGATCGCGAGCATGATCAGCGGCGGGACCAGCGTGAAGCCGATCGCGAGGATCAGCACGTCACCCGGGCTGTTGTCCCGGGCGACGAAGAAGTCCGGGTTCTTGCCGAGCAGGTCGAGCAGCGGCTGGACGAAAGTGATGGCCCAGAGAGCGGCCAGATGGCCGCCGCCCAGAAGCCATTGGCGCCGGGTCGGCGCCACTTTCGCCCAGTCGAAGTTCACTACAGGGGCGAGGCCAGGTAGAGAACCCGGTCGCCGGAAGGCAGCTCCTCACGCTTCTCGACGTTGAAGCGCCGTCCCAGTTCGAGCTCGAAGTTCTCGAGGTCGTAGTCGAGGTTCGCTCCCTCCTGCTTGTTCGCCAGCAGCGCGCGGACCATCGGATCGGTGCGCTTCGGGAACTCGATCAGGAGGGTCGAGCCGAGGTCTTTGACCCACTCGAGGAATTCGGCGATGGGGATGTTCGCCGAGATCGAGACGTGATGGATCAGGGCGAGGGCCAGCATCAGGTCCGGGGCGCCTCGATCGGCCAACGTGCGGCGCTCAAGGCCGCGCCAGCCGAGGCCCGGTGACGGGTCGGCCAGGTTGCCGACGAGCGGCAGGATCTTGGTGTTGCCTTCGGCCCGCAGGGAGCGGTAGAGCGCTTCGACCGTGGCGTGGTCGAAGTCGAAGGCGACCACGCGATCGGAGTTCTCGGCGGCGATGCGCGAGTAGGCACCGTCGTTGCAGCCCATGTCCCAGGTCAGGGTCGGATGCTTGTTGTTGGCCACTTCGGCGACGAACGACACTTTTCGCTTGTCATCATCATCGCTGTAGGTGTTGTGCTGGCGGTAGCCGCTCCACGAGGTCTCGCCGGTCTTCCAGCGCAGCTTGTCGACCAGGCGGCGCATGCTGGCCATGTGAGCCTTGACTGCCTCGGGCTTGACGTTCCGTTCCTTCTTCGGTGCGTCGGGGTCGCCCGGACCGGACTTGTTCGCACGGCGGTCGAGGCGGGCGTGAAGCGAGGTGTGCAGGAAGACGCCGCGACGCAGGCGGTCCCTCAGGGAGAACACCTTGATCGCGTCGATCGGCTGGATGCCGTCGATCGAGCCGCGCATCCAGGGATGGAACGGGATGTCCTTGTGTGCCTGGAAGAGCAGCGGATAGAGGTAAAGCATGCAGAACTGGCGGTAGCCGACCCAGGGCAGGCCTTCCGGGATCTTCTCGAAGGAGCCGACGTCGATGAAGACCGGGCTGGATCCCTGGAACTGGACGTTGTAGGGCGTCGCGTCCTTCAGCATCAGGCCTTCGTCGACCGAGGCGATGCCGAGGTCGAGCTGAAGCAGTGCCGCGTCGCGCAGCATGCTGAAGGTCCACTCGTAGGGATACGAGATGAAGGGCACGCGCTGGTGCTCCAGGACCCGCGTGACCCCGGTGGGCAGCAGGTCGGTGGAGCCGTTCAGCACCGAGACGTCGACCTCTTTGGTCGGGATCAGCTCGCCTTTGTTGACCAGGGTCTCCAGCAACGGACTCGTCGCAAGGGCGTCCCAGTCGCCCGCGCCTTCCGGGCTGAGGGCCCGGAGGATGGCGTCGTCGGTTATTACAACACGGCTGTCTCGGTCCCGGAAGGAACCAGGTTCTGCATTTGCCACGTGTTTACTGCTCGGCCGGCTTGTCGTCGGTCGTATCGGCCGGCGAGGTGGTCGCGGTAGCGGCACCTGGCTTGGGGGCGATTGCGCCCTCGGTGGCCGGCTCAGTCTTCTTCCAGAACATCAACGTGTCCTTCATTCTTTTTCCGTAGGTCCGGATCGCTGCTCCAGCACCGGCGATTCCGGCGAGTACAGCAGCCAGCAGAGCCGAAGCACTGCCCGGATCCAAGTATGCAAGTAAATCCATAATGGTTACGAGTTCCTCTCTGTAGCCGCCCCAGGGGCGACGGTAGACCGCGAGATGTTACTTGATCGTGGCCAAAGGGTCCCCGCTGGCAACCGAGTCGCCGACCTTGATCGGCAGGGCCGTCACTTTGCCCTTGCGGTGAGCGGTGATCTCGTTCTCCATCTTCATCGCCTCGATCACGCAGATCAGGTCGCCTTCTTCGACCTCGCTGCCCTCTTCGACGTTGAGCTTGAAGACCGAACCCTGGAGCGGTGACTCGAGAACCTCGGAGGACGATCCCCCGCCTCCGCCCGCCTTCTTCTCGCGCTTCGGCGGCTTGCCGCGCGGCGCGGCCGCTGCCGCGACCCCGGTCGCTTCACCGATCACTTTGACGTCGAACCGCTTGCCGGAGACTTCGACCAGGTAGTCGCGGGCGACCTTCTCGGCCTCGCCCTCTTCGGCCTTCGGCGGGTCGGTCCTGGGCGGCGCCGTCGTTTTGAGCCACTTCTTGTCTTCCATCAGGTCACGGCAGGTCTCGCCCTTTTCCCACTGTTTGGTAGCGAGAATGGCTTTGTGGAAGGGAATCAGCGTTGAAAGTCCGCCGATCTCGTATTCGTCCAGGGCCCGCAGCATGCGTTGGGTCGCCGCTTCCCGGTCGTTGTCCCAGACGATCAGCTTGCCGATCATCGGGTCGTACATCGGGGTGACCTCGGAGCCGTTGATCACGCCGGTGTCGACCCGGATGCCGGGGCCGGAGGGCTCGCGGTAGCTGGTGATCCTGCCCGGGGCGGGCGCGAAGTTCATCTCGGCCTTCTCGGCGTTGATCCGGCACTCGATCGCCCAGCCGCTGAGGCGCACGTCCTCCTGCTTCAGCGAAAGTTCGGCGCCGGCGGCGATCTTGATCTGCTCGCGCACGATGTCGACCCCGGTGATCATCTCGGTCACGCAATGCTCGACCTGGACCCGGGTGTTCATCTCGAGGAAGAAATACTCGTCACCGACCTGCATGCCTTCGATCGTGCCGGCCGAGTAGTAACCGACGGCCCGGGCGGCGTCAGTCGCGATCTTGCCGATGCGCTCGCGCATCTCGTCGTCGACGCGCGGTCCCGGCGCCTCCTCGATCACCTTCTGGTGGCGCCTTTGGATCGAGCAATCACGCTCGCCGAGGTGGATCACGTTGCCCTGTTTGTCGGCCAGGACCTGGACTTCGACGTGCCTGGGGTTCTCCAGGTACCGCTCCACGTACACGCGGTCATCGCTGAAGAACTTCTCGCCTTCACGGGCCGAGCCTTCGAAGGCTTCTTCGAGGTCGTCCGGCGTCAGGGCGACGCGGAAGCCCTTGCCACCGCCACCGCCGACCGCCTTGCAGGCGACCGGGTAGCCGGCATCTTTGGCCTGCTTGCGGGCCTCGGCCACATCCTTCGCCGGCTTCGTGGCACCGGGGACGATCGGAACACCCGCCTCTTTCATGATCTCGCGGGCCTGCGTCTTCGACCCCATCGCGTCGATCGCCGAGGCGGGCGGGCCGATGAAAGTGATGCCGGCCTCGTCGAGGGCCCGGGCGAAGTCGGCGTTCTCGGCGAGGAAGCCGTAGCCGGGGTGGACCGCATCGGCGCCGGATTCCTTACAGGCGCTCAAGATCTTCTCGATCGAAAGGTAACTCTCGGCCGGGATCGCCGGACCGATCAGGAAAGCCTCGTCACAGGCATGGACATGAGGTGCATCCCGATCAATGTCGGAGTACACGGCGACCGAGGTGATCCCCATCTCTCGGCAGGCCCGTGCGACCCGGATAGCAATCTCGCCCCGGTTGGCGATAAGAATCTTCGAGAACATTCGCGGGAGTCTATTTGCCGACTAAAGTTGACGGCGGGTGGAGCTGCTCAGGTCCGGCGTGTGCCCAGGGGGCAGAGGAACCCTTCGCCGTGCCCAAGGACCGGGACACCTCCCGGGCCGGATCCGAACGGACCTGCCGAAACCGGGAACTCGGTCACTGAAGGCTTTGCCTCCGAGCCGAGGGCGTTCGAGGCGACCGTCAGTGGCCCACTCGTTTCGACGCTGGCGGCGAGCTCGGATGCGGTCGGATTGCGCTTGACCTGGACCGCGGCCATCATGCCGTGATCCTCATGAAAGGTCACGTGGCAATGGAAGACGAACTTGCCGGTGAAATCCGTGGGCCGGGTCCGCATCACGACGTTCGAGCCGGGCGGGATCATCACGTTGTCCTGGTAGTCGACGTAGGGGCGCTTCTCCCCTCCGACGCTGAGCACCTGGAACTCATTGATGTGGATGTGGAAGGTGTGCCACTCGGAGGTCTTGTTGACCAGCGTCCATTGTTCGAGCGAGCCGAGCTTCATGGTGAGCACCTGGTCCGGGTTGTACATGTGCCCGTTGAGCAGGTAGTCCGTTTCAGTCGAAGAAACCTGGTCTTCACCGAAGATGATCTTGCGCTGGCGGTCGACTTTCGACTTGCGCAGGTCTTCGGGGGTACCGATCAGCTTCTGCGGAATACGACCCTTCCCAGGGCGACCGGAGGACTTGACGGTGACCACCTTCTGGTTGGGGATCCAGCCGCCGGCATCGGGGTCGTTGGCGCCGGCAAACTGCCTGAAGGGGATGGCCCGCATCACGTATTTGCCCGCCTTCCCCCCACGCACCAGCACTTCGCGACGGGACCCGGGTGCGAGGTGAAGCTTCCGCACGATTCTCGGCCGGGCCAGTGTGTTGGCGTCCTGAGCGAGCACATGGAATGGCTGTCCGGCCAGCCGCAGGACGAATATGCGGTCGGCGCTGGCATTGAAGATGCGCCACCGCTGGATCTCGCCGGGTCGGATCTTCGCGGTCGGGTTGATCTCCCCGTTCACGTAGAGCCGCTCGTCCTCCGGATCCGATTTGCCGACCGGGACGATCCGCCCGGCTTTGACCTGGGTGTTCTGGATGACCATCAGGCGCTGTGGCACGTTTTTCAGGGCGGGTAGCCGGTCGAGACCGCCCTCCTCGACTATGCCGCCGGCGAGTCCGGCGAAGATCTGCGGCTCGACATCGGGGTGCCAGTGCGGGTGGTACCAGTAAGAGCCGGGCAGGTTGTTGCTGGGGATCCGGTAGCGGTAGGTGAGGTTCCTGCCCGGGTAGATGTTCCGGAAGACATTGTCGTGATCGGCCCGCGGAGAGATGTGGAAGCCGTGCGTGTGGAAGTTGGTCGGACCTTTCAGATCGTTCTCGACGTTCACGGTCAGCTGATCCCGTGCGCAGATCATCAGCATTGGTCCCGGATATTGCCCGTCGTAGGTCTGGGCGATCACCCTCTTGCCGTTGATCGTCGTCGGTCCGAGCGCGGCCCGAAACGAAGTGTCGAGCTTGCCGTTGTGGCTGTAACGGAGCTGCGGCGTGGGAAAGCCGTCCCGGATGATCGGTGGGGCATTGCGGTGACACCCCGTGCGCTCGGCCTGGGCCTGGGCGGAGAGAACTCCCAGGCCGGTCAACAGGCTGATCCCGACCATGGAGTAGCCATAAACCCTGACCAAACACTTTCCGACCCGGTGCTGCATAAGCAATGCCCTTCGTTCGGTATTCCAACCGAAATTCAGCATAAACCCCTGGCACCGGAACACCACCGGTCCCGGGCCCTTATCCTTTTCCGCTCATGATCGAACTCCAGTCACATTCCGTTGTCTCTGATGGCCAGCTAGAACCGGCGGGGGTCGTCGAGCAGGCCGCTGCCGCGGGCGTCGAGGTCCTCGCACTGACCGACCACGACGGGGTGGCCGGCGTGCCGGAGGCGATCGAGAAGGGCGAGCGGCTCGGAGTAGAGATCGTGCCGGCGATCGAAATGTCCTCGGTCCACGAATTCGCTGAGGACCTCCACATCTGCGGCTACTGGATCGACCTGAAGAAGATCAAGCCGGCCTGCGACCGGGCCCAGCAGGAGCGGGTCGAGCGGGCCAAGGAGATCATCGAGAACCTGCGCGGCTTCGGTTTCGACATCACGATCGACGACGCGATCCGCGAGGCCGGCTCGGCCGACTCGATCGGCCGCCCCCACATCGCCCATGCGGCCGGAGCCGCCAACAACATGGGTCCTTTCTTCGAGGAGTACCTGGTGCCCGGCGCCAAGGCCTTCGTCTCCCGCAAGTGGCCGACCGCCCCCCAGGCCTGCGAAATCATCCAGGAGGCCGGTGGTGTCGCCGTGATCGCCCACCCCTACTGGGACGTCAAGGACCCCGACCAGGTCGAGTCCCTGATCCGCTCGCTCGACATCGGCGGAATCGAAGTCTTCTACCCGTCGCATACGAAGAAGCAGACTGAACACCTGCTGAATCTGGCTCGAGAACTGGGAATCAGCGCCACCGCTTCATCCGACTACCACGGCCCGACCCACAAAACATTCAGCCGGTTCGGCGCCTACCAGACATACGATCTGGGCCAGCCAGAAGTCCCCCCAAAGCCCTGACCGTCGGTTCTTTGCCGCGTTGGGTGCATATAGGACCAAAACGCGGCAAAGAATCCCCATTGCAAGACGAAGGGCGGCCAAGGGCCGCCCTGTCTACATCTCTTCAAGAGGTGGGTCGGTGAAGGTCCGATCGGAACTCCCGGCGGAGCCGGCCGAGCGGACCTTCACCGTCCCACCTCGTCCAACGTTGGTGCCTAAGAGGCGACCGCAGCCGGGATGAGCTCGCGCTCTTCCAGGTAGGTGATCAGCATGGCGGCCGACTCTTCCGGCTCGTGCTCTTCGGTATGGATGACGACCTCGGGGTTCTCGGGGGCCTCGTACGGATCCGAGACGCCGGTGAACTCCTTGATCTCGCCGGAGAAGGCCTTGGCGTAGAGACCCTTGACGTCGCGCGCGGCGCAGGCGTCGACCGAGGCCTCGATGTAGACCTCGATGAACCGGTCGCCCATGTTGGCGCGGGCCTCGTCGCGGATCTCCTTGTAGGGAGAAATCGCGGCGGTGATCACCGGGGTGCCGTTGCGCGAGAGCAGGTCGGCAACGAAGGCGATGCGGCGAATGTTGGTGTCGCGATCTTCCTTGGAGAAGCCGAGACCCTTCGAGAGGTTCTCACGAACGATGTCGCCGTCGAGGATCTCGAGACGCGATCCGCGGGACTTCAGCTCGGTCGAAACCAGCTCCGAAATGGTGGTCTTGCCGGCGCCCGAAAGCCCGGTGAACCAGAGGGTGAATCCTTTGTTGTCTGACATTAGTTGTCCTCCTTGTAAGCGTCGATCAGGATTTGGGCGACTTCGGGCCGTGAGAACTCGGGCGGCGGCATCTCGCCGTTGCCCAGCATCTCGCGGACCTTGGTGCCGGAAAGGAACAGGTGGGAATCGGCGTCATGAGGACAGGTCTTGCCGGAAGCAAGTCCCTCGCACTTATGGCACCAGAAAGTGTGTTCGAACATCAGCGGCTCGATGCCGAGCTCGTCGATGTCGATGTCGTTGAATATCTCCTGCGCGTCGTAGGTGCCGTAGTAATCACCGGCGCCGGCGTGGTCACGCCCGACGATGAAGTGGGTCGCGCCGTAGTTGCGGCGGACGATCGCGTGGAGGACGGCTTCGCGGGGACCGGCGTAGTGCATCTTCGCCGGCTTGACGCCGAGCACGACCCGGTCACTCGGGTAGTAGTCCTCCATCAGGACTTCGTAGCAGCGCATACGAACGTCGGCCGGGATGTCGCCGGCCTTGGTCTTGCCGATCAGCGGGTGGATGAACAGCCCGTCACAGGTCTCGAGCGCGGCCTTGGTCAGGTACTCATGGGCCCGGTGGATCGGGTTACGGGTCTGGAAAGCGACGATCTTCTTCCAGCCGCGGTCAGCGAACTCCTGGCGAGACTCGGCCGGGGTGAGGTAACGGCGCATGAAGGCTTCTTCGTGGTCCGGCAGCGCGTCGACCTGGATCGGGCCGGCGATGCAGCGCGTGCCCTCTTCGTAGATCGCGGCGACGCCGGGATGCTCCGTGTCCTCGGTGCGGTAGACCTCTTTGGCCTCGCGGGCCAGGTCACGCTCGAAGATCTCCTCGACGGTGATCGAGCCGAGCGCCTTGCCTTCGTCGGAAGAAAGACTGATGACGTCACCAACCGAGCATTCGAGGTCGGTCGGCATGGTGATCGGGATCGGCCAGTAGTCGCCGGCGGCGGTGCGCATGTCGGAACAGACGCGGCTCCAGTCTTCAGATCCCTGGAATCCGGTCAACGGGGCGAAGCCGCCGTTTCCGATCATTTCGAAGTCGGCGGTCTGCCGCTCCGAGAGGGTCAATGCTAGTTCGGTCATTTTCACGCTTCCGTATGAAGTGTTTGTTGACAAGGAAAGTTCAAAAAGTTCAGCGGGCAGGGTAACCGGTATCAGGAAAAAATGGACCGCCCCGGGTCGGGGGCGGTAGACCTTGGCTACCGTTCAGTGCTTAATTGATCCCGCATTCGGTCTTGCCCGAACCGGACCAGCGTCCGTCTCTGGCCGACTGTCCGGGGACCACCGGACGGGTGCAGTGGGTGCAGCCGATCGACGGATAGCCCTGATCGTGAAGGGGATTGTAAGGCACGTTGTGCTCGTTCAGGTGGTTCCACACATCCCGTTCCGACCAGTCGGCCAGCGGGTTGAGCTTCCAGAGGTTGAACTTCTTGTCCCAGCTGAACTTGCGGGTCTTGGCGCGGGTGGCCGAGTCGGCGCGTCTCACGCCGGCGACCCAGGCGTCGACTGAGGAAAGCGCCCGGCGCATCGGCTCGACCTTGCGCAGGCCGCAGCAGGCGTCGGGATCTCGGTTCCAGAGCTTGTCGCCGTACTCCGCGGCCTGCTCCTCGATCGTGATGTTGTGCCAGCGCTCGAACTCGACGTTGAAGTGCTCGGCCAGCCGGTCCCGTGTCTCGTAGGTCTCGGGGAAGAGCACATCGGTGTCGAGGTAGAAGAAGCGGGCTTGCGGGTTGATCGCCGTGGCGAGCTGCATGACCACCGAGCTCGTCTTCTGGAACGAGCAGGCGATGTACATGTCCTGGCCGAACTGTTTGAAGGCCCATTCGAGGACTTCGGAAGCCGAGAGCGGTTCGAGCTCGTCGGCGATCGCCTCCGCGTCGAAGCGCGACTGGGCCTTTTCCAGGTCCTGGACCGGGGGGCTGATGGCGGTGGTCGGTTCCATGGGCAACGGGCCGGTTAGACGGCGCACTCACCTTCGCCGCGCTCGACCTTGTACGGGTCGGAGCGGTTCCAGTCGATGAACTCCTGCATCGTGTCGAGGTTGAAGTCGACCGGCATCGTCAGCTCCTTGACCTCTTCTTCCATACGGGCGGTGCCGACACGTTCGACGAAGTCGTTGAACACCTCGCCGTCCTCACGATCGGACTCGTAGAGCCTGATCCAGCGTTCGACCGCGTCCGGGACCCGCCGGGCGGGGAGCCGGGACTTGAGCCGGGCGCCGTAAATCACTTCGCCGTCGGTGTACTTGCCGGCGAGGTGGGGAATGTAGGCGGGCAGCGTGCGTCCGCCGACCTTGAGCGACGCGCCGTAGAAGCCGATGTTGGCGATGTGGTGCTGGCTGCAGCCGTTCGGGCAGCCGCTCATCTTGATGTGGATCTGACGGGTCAGCGGATCGGTGATGTCCATGTCTTCGACCCGCTGCTGGAGCGCCTTGTTCAGGCCCATCGAGCTGGTGATGCCCATCTTGCAGCTGTCGGTGCCGGGGCAGCTGACCACGTCGGTGATCCGCCGGGGACCGACGTCGTCGAGGTCGAGCTCGCCGAGCCGCTTCCAGACATCGTAGAGAGCGTCTTCCCGGACCCAGCGCAGCACGATGTTCTGCTGGACGGTCATCCGGGCGAAGCCGCCGGTGTACTCACGCATGATCTGGCCAAGGCCGCGGAACTGCTCCGGGGTGAGATCGCCGCGCACGACCTTGACTTCGACCGTGTGGAATCCCTCCTGGCGCTGCTTCTGCACGTTGGCTTCGAGGTAACGGTCGAACTCGACCCGGTTGCCGTTGGGCGAGCTGCTGGGCGGCTTCGACTCCGGAAGCTGGGACTCCTCGTCGACGTCGAACAGCAGGTGGTTGATCGTGTAGTCGCGATCGTTCACCCAGTCGCCTTCGAGCTCGGTGTCGACCATCTTGCGCACCTCGTCGATGCCGACCTTGTCGACCAGCACCTTGATCCGGGCGCGGGCGCGGTTCGGGCGCAGCCAGGCCTGGCGGTCGTAAACGCGGAGGATCGCCTCGGACACCTTGAGGAAATCGCCGTTGTCGGCCTCGACGAAGTCGTAGATCGTGGGCGCGACACGCGGCATGATCGAGGTGCCGCCGCCGACCCGGACTTCGAAGCCCTTGATGCCGTCCTTGATCCGGCTGATGAAAGCGATGTCGTGAATGCCGGTGATGGCGCGGTCGGCGTCCGAGCCGGTGAAGGCGGTCTTGATCTTCCGCGGCATCAGCTGGGTTGTGGGGTGGCGGACGAAGAACCGGGTGTAGGCGCCGGCGTAAGTGGTCGGGTCGAAGATTTCGTCCTCGGCAACGCCGGCCCAGGGGTCGCCGGTCACGTTGCGCACCGTGTTGCCACAGCCTTCGCGCGAGGAGAGGCCGCTGGGGGCCATGTCGCGAAGCATGTGGACCATCTGGTTGAGCGGCACGTGGTGAATCTGGATGTTCTGCCGGGTCGTGATGTGGCCCTTGTTCAACGGGGCGTAATCCTCGACCACGTCAGCGAAGGAATCCATCTGCTCCGGGGTGACGCCGCCGAAGGGCAGCTTTACGCGGACCATCTGGACGCCGGGCTGGCGCTGTCCGTAGACGCCCTGCTTCAGGCGGAAGCCGATGAATTCGTTCTCGGGAGTGTTTCCGTCGAGGAACTGGTCCGCTTCGCTCTCGAAGTCGTCAAATTCGTGCTCGAGGATCGGGATAACGTGACCCGGGACGTTGTCGTACGTCTCCGGATTGGTCAGCGTGCCGAGTTTGCCTTTGCCTTCCTGGACCTTGCCGGGCTCCTGCTCGACACCCTTGTCTCCGGGCTTCGGCTGTGGCTTCGATTTGGCTGGGGCCGTGCTGGGCTCCATGCGATTCCTCCTGGCGTGGCTTCGGCTTTTACTTTGTGGATCGGTTAGACAGCATCCGGCCTGCCTGATAGTAGCAAAGCACCGATACCTGACTGGATTTCAGGTATTTGGAATCGGGGCCTCTCACGGACTGGCGGTCAGCCCGGAGTGGTGCGGGCTTTCGCCTCGAGGATCGCGGCCGCTTCGCCGGGTTCCGACACGTAGCCGTCGGCCGGCTCGATTTCACGACCTTCGACGACCCAGGCGGTGATCCCGCCCTGGAGCGTGTTGACGTCGTAGCCGGCTCCGGCAAAGGCATCGGCAGCCATGTCCGAGCGCGTTCCGACGCGGCAGTAGAAAACGACCGGCACCGCGGGATCGAGCTCGGCCCGGCGGTCGACCAGAGTCTCGAGCCCGATCCGCTCGGCGCCGGCGAGGTGTGCGGCGTCGAACTCGTACTCCTGGCGCACGTCGATCAGCCGGGCGCCGTCACTGATCAGCTGCTCGATCTCGGCCGCGCCTCGTTGATGATCAGGTTCGGCTGCTTCGGAAGCTTCCATAGATGCAGGAAGCTAGCAAGACGCGCCGCGATTCAGGTTACGTCGGCGCCTTCGATCAGGAACGCGACCCGTACATGGGCGCGGTACTCGTCGAGATGCTCACCACGGATGCCGGTCGAGACGATGTCGACGGCGCGGATGTTTCGCAGCGAATCCTGCGCCTGCTTGAGCGCCTGCTGGGCGGCATCGTCGGTCGAAACCCGTGAGCTTCCGACCAACTCGATGATCTTGACAACGGCCATGGACTCCTCCTGTTTGTGAACAGCTTGCCCCCATTGTTACGCCCCGGTCAAGCGATGTCACGCAATCCTTAGAACGGATCGGCAGTGCCGCCCGGTCCGAAGAGTGTTTTTGCCCCGACGCCCTCGGTCAGGGCCGCCCTGGTCCAAGGGTCCATGCCACCGGTATCGGCCGGCGGCGCGACCGCAGTGTCATTCTGAAACCGGCTGATCGCCGCAGAGATCGCCGCGGCTTCCTCTGGCGTGACAGGCCCGGAAATGATCGTTTCCGGGGTGCTCAAAGCGGGATGTTGCCGTGCTTGCGCTTCGGCTGCGCGACTCGTTTGGTCTGCAGGGTGCGCAGCGCCTTGATCAGCTTCGGGCGGGTCTGGCGCGGCTCGATCACGTCGTCGATGTAGCCGCGCTCGGCCGCCGCGTACGGGTTGGCGAAGTGTGCCTTGTAGTCGGCGATCAGCTTGGCCCGCCGGTCGTCCGGGGTCGGCGAGTTGGCGATGTCGCGCCGGTAGATGATGTTGACCGCGCCTTCCGGCCCCATGACCGCAATCTCCGCGGTCGGCCAGGCGAAGTTGAAGTCGGCGAGCATGTGCTTCGAGGCCATGACGTCGTAGGCGCCGCCGTAGGCCTTGCGGGTGACCACGGTCAGTTTCGGCACGGTTGCTTCGGTGTAGGCGTAGAGCAGCTTCGCGCCGTGGCGGATGATGCCGTTCCACTCCTGGTCGGTGCCGGGCATGAAGCCGGGCACATCGGTGAAGGTGATGATCGGGATGTTGAAGGCGTCGCAGGTGCGCACGAACCGGGCGGCCTTCTCCGAGGATTCGATGTCGAGCACACCGGCCTTGAAGGCGGGCTGGTTGCCGACGATCCCGACGGGGTGGCCGTCGAGGCGGGAGAAGCCGCAGACGATGTTCTTGGCGAAGTGCTCGTGGACCTCGAAGAAGTCTTCGTCGTCGACCACCTTGGCGACGACCTTGCGCATGTCGTACGGCTTGTTCGGGTCGTCCGGCACGAAGGTGTCGAGCTCCGGGTCTTCCCGGTCGGGGTCGTCCCCGGTGGGGAAGTGCGGCGGTTGCTCGAGGTTGTTCAGCGGCAGGAAGCTCATCAGGTAACGCACGTCTTCGAGGCAGCTCTTCTCGTCGTCGGCCGCGAAGTGGGCCACGCCCGATTTGGAGTTGTGGGTCATCGCTCCGCCCAGCTCCTCGAACTCGACTTCCTCGCCAGTCACCGTCTTGATCACCTCGGGGCCGGTGATGAACATGTGCGAGGTCTCCTTGACCATGAAGATGAAGTCGGTCATCGCCGGCGAGTAGACCGCTCCGCCGGCGCAGGGACCCATGATCACGCTGATCTGCGGGATCACTCCGGAGCTCGAGACGTTGCGGGCGAAGACATCGCCATAGGCGCCGAGCGAGACGACGCCTTCCTGGATCCGGGCACCGCCCGAGTCGTTGAGGCCGATCACCGGGGCGCCGACCTTGGCCGCGAGGTCCATCACCTTGCACATCTTCTCGGCCATCACCTCGCCGAGGGAGCCGCCGAAGACGGTGAAGTCCTGGGAGAAGACGAACACCTTGCGGCCGTCGATCGTGCCGTAGCCGGTGACCACGGCGTCGCCCCAGGGCCGGCGCTTGTCCATGTCAAAGTCGGTGGTCCGATGCCGGACAAAGGTGTCGAGTTCCTCGAAGGAACCGGGGTCGAGCAGGACTCCAAGCCGCTCCCGCGCGGTCAGCTTGCCTTTGGCGTGGTGCTTCTCGATCGCCTCTTCAGAGGCTGAGTTGAGCGCCTGCTCCCGCAGTTCACGCAGGTATTCGAGCTTCTCTTCGTGGGTCTCGGGACTCTTCTTGCGCATGACGGGGCAGTCTATTTGGAACCCGGCTGGGCCCGCCGTCCGAACTGACGTGCCCAGCGGCGAACCGGTTGTTCGAGGAAGCGCGCCGACAGGTACCCGTAGAGAATCGCGGCGGGCAATACGACAACGGTCCAGATGAACAGCGCGCTGATACTGCCGTTCTCCGGCAGCGACAGCAGCGAGCCGAGGTAGAAGGCGATGATCATGTGGGAAAGGAAGATGCCATAGCTGATGTCGCCGAGCTGCCGGATCGGCTGGTTGGCGAATGGCGCGCGCGTCCAGGCCGGCCCGAGCGCGGTGGTCACCATGAAAGCCGCCAAAAAGCCCGAGTACCCGAGGGCGATCTCGGGATCGAGCCGGGCGTATTCGGCGACCAGTTCGAAAGGGGCATCCGCCGAGTATCCACCGGCGAGCCAGGCGAAAAAGATGAGGCCAATCAGAGAGACAAGCTGGGCCAGCCGGATTTGGGGCTTCCATCCGGGTGCTCGTGGGTCGCGGCTGATTCGCACGAAGGCCCAGGCTCCCGTCATGCCGAGTCCGAAGGAGAAAGCCCACGAGGGAAACTGAAGCGTTGAATTGACGAGGAGGCGGAGATTGTCGAGCCCGGTCGTTTCGGCGCCGAAGTGGGGGGCGACCTGCTCAATGTGCTCAAATCCGTAGTTCCAGCCGACCGTGATCAGCGCCGCCAGCCCGAGCCCGGCCAGTGGGTGCCGGAAGTAGAGGCCGGCGATCAGGGGAAGGACGACATAGAAGATGACCTCGACCGAAAGTGTCCAGATCGGCGGGTTGATGCCGAAGCCGATCGGGCCGCTGCCGGCGCCGACGAGGCCCGAGGCTCCCTGCAGGCCGAAGGTGTGAAAGGTCAGGTCTCGCAGCCCGGGGAAATCCACGTCGGGGCTCACGTTCACCGTGGCAATCAGAATCAGCGAGAGCAGCATGATCAGCCAGTAAGCGGGAAAGAGGCGGGCCACCCGCCGGATGGCATAAGGAACGACGCCGCCGAATCTCCCGTTGCGAGCCACCGTGGGAAGGAAGACCACGAACCCGCTGACGACGAAGAGCACGTCGACGGCGTGACCGATGGTGCCCCACACCAAGTGGGCCAGCAATCCGCTCTCGCCGGTCACCACGACTCCCGAGAGGTGAACCAGATGGAGAGTGACGATGCCGATGATCGCCAGGGCCCGGTAACCGTCGAAGACCGGGACGACCGGAACCCCCGACGCCGCCCGGGCCTCCTTGCCAGGGTCACTCAGGTGGCGGTGTTCAGTCTCACCGGAAGTGGGGGTCGCCTCCATCGGAGGCGCATTGTTACTTCTTTTTCTTTCTGGCCTTGATCTTGATCGTCGCGCTGCTCACGAATCCGGAGGCGTTCGCTGTGATGCGGGCCTTGCCCTTGGCCGACTTCTTGACCTTGACCTTGACCATCTTGGTCGCGCTCGAGCCGGCGGGCACGTTCAGGCTGATGGTCTTTCGCACCTTGACCTTGCGGTTCGAGGACTTGAGCTTGACCTTGGTGCCGATCGAGTCCTCGGTGCCGGAGTTGGTCACCTTGACTTTGAAGGCCGTGGTCTGCCCGGCCTTGAGCCGGTGCTTCTTCGGCGTGACCCTGGTGCCGGAGATCTCGACGAAGGTCGGCACCGGGCAAAGCCTCAGGTCGTCGGCGCAGGTTAGCTCGACCGGCGGCTGAGGTACCGGGTTGACCACCGAGTTCGAGAGCCAGAGCCCGCCCGAGCCGTGGATGATCACGCCGAGCTGTTCGAGGCAGAGGCCCTCCTGTTCGGCGTTGCCGTTCTCGATCACGGCGTCCGGCAGATCGTCCCAGCTCATGGTCAGAGCGCCGTTCTCTCCAAAGCCGCCGGTGAACCGCTGGGCGGTGAACGGGGCCTTGGTCTCGGTCGAGAGGTCGACCGGCACGTTTGCGATGCGGCAGCGAGCGAACGGGCCCAGCGGCGGGGTGCCGAAGTCGATCAACGGGTCCACCGGATTGGCGCCCAGGCCGACGATTACGATCACGTCCATCTGGCCCTCCAGGTCCATTTGGCCCGTAGCGGCGTCATAGGTGCCGGTCAGCCCCGGGTCCTTGAGCCGGAAGGTGAGCGGCACCTTCAGCGTCGGGTCGGTCGGGGAGAGCACGTACATGTAGGGGAACTGGAGTCCGGTGTTGGTCGTGGCCGGGAACGACACCTGGCCGTTGGTCTCGGTGCCCATCAGCTCGATGTCGGTGCGCTGGGGGGTGGGCAGGTCCGGTGACGGGAAGGTGTCCTGCGCCGGCAGGATCTTGCGCTCCTTGAACAGCTCGCCGATGCTGACCTGGCCGTTGTCGAACTGGAGGGAGACCGGTGCCGCCTTGGCCTGACTGGAGAGTCCGGCGATGCCGAAGGCCGTCAGGCCGAGCGCCAGCAGGAACAGGGTCGCCAAGGTGAAACGGTGGCGGTGGTGACGGTTATCTGACAGACGCATCAGGGATTCCTCTCGATCGAACGGACGGGGGTGGTTCAAACTTCTCCCACAACTCTGGCTCTGGCACTACCCGGAGTGTCGAGAAATCAAACGTTTACGAAAAAGTCTCCGGAAACTTCGCCGTACTTGAACCTTAAACCGATCAGTGAGGCCAAAGTTCCGGTCGTCAGCCGTAAACGGGCCTCTGGGACCCCGGTCCGATCATGTACCGGGGTATTTTCGACCCCGGTCCAAAGTGCCGGAGGGGGGCTGGGTCGAAGATTTCGCCATGGGAATCAAACGGCAGATCGTCGCCTTCGGGGGCGGCGGCTTTTCCATGGAGTCCGGCAATCCCCTGCTGGATGACTTCGTCTGCGGCCTGAGTGCCGGCTCGCTTTGCTGGTTCGACGAAGGCCTGACCGGATACCAGGACGCGAGCAAGCGCGTCCTCGGGCTCGGCTTCCTGCCGTTCTCGAACATGGTGCACTTCGAGGCCGGCTCGGACCGCCACAAGGTCTTCGAGAACGAGCTCAAGGACGGCCTCCGTCCCGGGTACGCCGCGGCCGACGGCGCGGCCCTCCATTTCGTCGACACCCAGCTGGCCCAGGTCGTCGCGTCACGATCGGAGGCACGTGCCTACGGGCTCGAGCTGCGCGGCGACCACGCGAAGACCACGCAGATCGCCACCCGCTTCCTCGGGTCGGCCGATCACATCTCGCTGGTCGGCGAATCGTCGCTGCCGTGGTCGCCGTCGCCGCTCGCGGCTTAGAGTCTTCTGTATGAGCCGCCGCCTTTTCATGATGGGAGGTCACGAATTCGACCGTCTTGACGGCAATGAGGCGATCTGTGACTACGTGATCGACCTTTCCGGGGAGGAGCGGCCAAAGATCTGTCTGTTGCCGACCGCCAGTGGCGACCCCGAGGACCAGATCTCCCGCTTCCACCGTTCGTTCGGCAGCCGTGGCTGCGAGGTGACCGACATCTCGCTCTTCCGCCTCGGCGCCAACCCGATCGACGTCAGCGCACACCTGCTGAGCCAGGACGTGATCTACGTCGGCGGCGGCAGCCTGGTCAACCTCGTCGCGATCTGGCAGGCCCACGGGATCGGCGACATGCTCGAGAACTGCCTCGACCGCGGCATTCTGATCATCGGCCAGAGCGCCGGGGCGATGGCCTGGTTCGAGTACGGCATCACCACTTCCTCCGGCCTGCCGGCCGCCGCTCAGGGACTGGGTGTCCTGGATGGCAGTTTCTGCGTCCATTACCACCAGGATCCGGAACGGCGGACGCGTTACCTCGCCGACGTTGGATCGGGCATGCCGGGCGGATACGGAGCCGATGACCAGACCGGGATGCTGTTCGTCGACGGCGAGATGTCCGAGGCCGTGACCTTCAGGTCGACCGCCGGCATCTGGAAGGTCGAGGCCGTCGACGGGGTCGGCGCCGAGACTGCCCTCGACCTGGTCAAGGGCTATCCCGAGAAGCCGGAGGGCAAGGTTCCGGGGTCGACGGTCGATGACTTCCGCAGCCTGAACAACTGGCGTCGCACCGGCAACGCCCTGCGCGGACGCTAGGCCTCAGAGGTGGGCACGCTCTGGGTGCGCCGCCGGGCCCATCGCATCATCGGCCGCTCGATCAGGTAGAAGCTTGCCGCTGCGCAGACGACCGTCCCGAGGAAGGTCAGTACGGCGACCACCGGGAACTGCAGCCACGGCACCCAGTCGTTCGCACCCAGGTCGCTGAGGACCCCGAGCACCGGGAAGTGCCAGAGGAAGATGCCGTACGAGATCAGGCCGAGCCAGACAAGGACCGGGTGCCTGAGGGTCCGCCGCACGATGCCGCCCTCCTCGGAACCGAAGATCGCCGGCAGCAGTATCAGCAGGGGGATGATGCCGAAGATGATTACCGCGGTCAGGTACTTCGACTGTTTGATCACGGGCGCCGCCAGCGAAGGGCCGGGGTCGAGGACCACGATGGCCGTGAAGACGTAAAGAGCCCCGCCGATCAGCCACCAGAGACCGGAGTGGGCGGCGATCCAGCGCGTTGCTTTCGGTTCACCCGGTTGTTGCTGGGCCCAGACCGAAGCCACGGCCAGTCCCATGCCGAGCGCGAACCACCAGCCGCGCCCGATTGGCGAGAAGAACAGCCAGCGGTGGAGGTCGCTGAAGGGCAGCGAACTCTGGACATAAAGCGATACGGCCGAGAGCACCGCCAGCACCGAGAGCTCGACCGGGACCCAGTGTCGCTTGCCGAAGATCGAGGACAGTTTGGCCATGCCGGCGGCGAAGAAAGGCAGGGAGATGTAGAAGAGGATCTCGACACTGAGGCTCCAGGCCGGCGGGAAGCCGCAGTCGAACGGATTGACTGCGCAGACACCTTCCGGCGTGTAGACCGGGAAGCTCTGGAGCAGTCCGTAGTAAACCCACCAGTTGCCCGTGAAGGCGCCATAGAAACCGGGCACGACCGCCGCCACGGTGAGCACTACCCAGTAGGCGGGGAGAATGCGCACGAACCTGTTGCGTACGTAGGCGGTGCGTTTCTGCGTCGGCAGCCCGATGACCCTGGCGGCCAGCATCGGCCGGTAGAGCAGGAACCCGGAGAGCAGAAAGAAGAACGGGACGCCGATGTCGAGCTGGGCGAAGAGCTGCTTGTACCAGGGCTCGAATCCGCCGGTGAAGATGCCGACGTGGACCAGCAGGACGGAGATCGCCGCGAAGGCCCGCAGGGAATCGAGCAGCGGGAATCTCGGGTGGCCGGGCGGAGGCGGCAGCACCTCCCTCGCCTCCTGCTCGATCTCCTCCTGCAGCTCGTTCTCCGGGGCACCCCCTTGACCGGCTTCCAAGCGTTTCAGTCTAGTCCTGAACTGGGCTCCGGTACCATCGCGGCGTGGCTGAACCAGGCTCTCCCACCGGCCAGATGAGGGCCTCCCGCAGTCTGGGACCGACCGTGGTGCTCGCGGTTGCCCTCGTCGGTGGCGCATTCATGGTCCTGCTTCCACTGGCCCTCAAGGCGATCGCTCCGGTCCCGTTGCCTCAGCCGTTCCCGAGCCACAACCAGAACAGCGAGACCTTCCTCTACTTCGTTTCTTTCTTCGTCCTGTTGCCGGCGGCACTCTGGGCTGCGCTCGAACTGAGGCGCCGGATCACGGACGCCGTCGGGGACGCAGCTTTCTCCGGGCTGGCCGGCATACTCGCCCTCGCCCTCGGGCTGGCCACAGTGCTGGCCCGGATCGTCCCGGAGGTCTCCTCGGTCGGCAACCGCCCCTCGACCTTCATCTTCGGATTGGCCTGGTCGGTTTTCGCGGCGCTACTGCTGCTCGGGGCCGCCAAGGGCAAGCCCGCGGGGTTGCTTGAGTGGCTGGCGGAGCGGGCCGCTTCCATCTGGATTGCGACCGGGGTCGCGGTGGTGTGCGCGGTCGGGGCCTTCGTCGGGATCTCCGACCTCGACCGTCCGGCCCTGATCGCCGGGCTCCTGATCGGCGGCGCGGTCCTCTACGGGTGGGGCCGCCTCCGGCTGCCGGCGCTTGGCCGCTGGGGCATCGGCATCGACATCGGAGTGGTGCTCCTGATCCTGCTTGCCGTCCCCGACCTTGTGATCCTGCGGCCGGAAGAGGCGGCCACGAATCCCGTCGCCGCCTTCGACACCGAGACCATGCAGTTCCACCAGAACCTGTTCCTCGGTGCGGCCAGCCAGGTGAACGCCGGATCGGCGCTTCTGGTCGACACCGTCTCGCAGTACGGCATCGGTTCGATCTACCTGATCGCGGCCTGGTTCCAGATTGCCCCGATCGGTCACGGCACCCTCGGCATCCTCGACGCGGTGCTCTCGGCCGGGGTTTTCGCTGCCGGCTATGGAGTCCTCCGGATGTCCGCGGTCAACCGCCTGTTGGCCGCCGGCGCGCTGGCAGTCGGAGTCACCGCACTGATCTGGGGGCTCCACTACCCGGAAGGTGGACTGCTCCAGCACGGTGCGATCCGCTTTGGCCTGCCGATTCCACTGATCGTCTTCTCGGTCGCCGCACTCCGCTGGCCCCGCAGCTCAAAGGCGATGAATCTGCTCGTGCTTGCCGTGGTCGGGATCTCCTCGATCTGGGCGCTCGAAGCCTTCCTCTACGTGCTCTTCACCTGGGTCGGCCTGACCGCGATCTCGGTCGTCTGGATACCGGCCGGAGCGCGGATCCGGGGACTTGTGGCCGAGGCAGTCAAGGCTTTCGTCGCGATCGTGATCGTTCAGATCGTCTTTGCGCTGCTGACCCTGCTGGCCTCCGGCTCGCTTCCGGACTGGGGCCTCTACTTCACCTACCTGCGCGACTTCCTCGCCGGCGACATCGGTGACCTGACCTACGACTTCCTGCCGTGGTCCCCGGCGATCGCGGTGGCCGGGATCTACATCGCCTCAGCGGCGACGCTCGTTGCCACCCTCGTCCTCAACCGTTCGTACTTCGAAGGCAGGCGGACGGCCTTCACCGCGCTGGCCGGCATCACGGCCTACGGGATCGTGCTCTTCAGTTACTTCGACAACCGTTCGCTCGATCACATCCTGCCCTATGTCTGTCTGCCCGCCCTGCTCGCGGTGACGATCTGGCTGTCGCTGATCCTCGACCCGCGCGAGGACGGCGCCTTGATCGGAAAGGTTCAGAAGCGCTGGGCGCTCGGACTCGCCCTGCTGGCCTCGGCGGTCATGGTCGCGAACGTCTGGCCGGCGGCCGGTAACCGCTTCGAGGATTCGGTCCTGGCCGCGGTGCCGCCCGGCGGCAAGTCGCTGCGTGGTGGCTTCACGAGGATCTGGAACATGCCGCCGGTCGTGCCTGGGTCGGACGAAGGCCAGCGGTTGATCGAGAAGTACATGCCGGGCGAAGACGAGACCGCGGTGCTGACCGCGCCCGACCTCGACGTCGACATCCTGGTCCGCTCCGATCGAGCGAATGCACTCGGCATCACCGACGCCAAGGAGATGAGCTGGGTCCCGGGCCCGCACCTGCCGGTGGTCCAGGACGCGGTCGATTCGCTCGAGCCCGGGGACCGCATCCTGATGGACGACAAGGCACTCGCCGCGGCGTACCGGTTCCAGCAGGACCCGGGCCTCGACCCCTATTTGGTCGCGAACGAGGTCGGCCTGGTGACCATCCAGACCCAGGCCATCGCCTGGATCCTCGATAAGTACGACCTCAAGCCGATCGCCAAGGGTGCCGATGGCCTGGTCGTAGTTGAGCTTGTGGCCCGCTAAATCTTCTTGGCGTACTTGCGGGACTTGAGGATCCCGTTGCGATGCAGGATCAGGCGGAACCCGGCCCAGAGCGTCTTCAGTCCGTAGACCACGCCGGTCTCGAAGCCGACTGAAGACATGTCGTCGAAGTAGCGGCAGCGGGCCGGAACCTCACCGATGCGGAAGCCCATGTGCGAGGCCTGCATCAGGAGCTCGGAGTCGAAGACGAAGTCGAGCGAGTTCCTGAGGAAAGGAACTTCCAGCAGCAGCTCGCGCGAGTACGCCCGGTAGCCGGTGTGGGCCTCGGTCAGGCTCGTCCCCATGATGCGGTTTTCGATGATCGTGAGGAAGCGGTTGGCGACGAACTTCCAGCGGGGCATGCCGGCGTTGATCGCCCAGCCGGGCACTGCCAGCCGTGAGCCGAGGACGAGGTCGGCCTCGCCGTTGACGATCGGGTCGACCATGCTCGGGATCAGGCTCGGCTCGTACTGGCCGTCGGGATGGAGCATCACGACGACATCGGCCCCGCGGCGCAGAGCTTCGAGGTAACAGGTCTTCTGGTTGCCGCCGTAGCCCACTTGGTGCGGGTGCCAGATGACGGTCAGTGGCAGCTCGTTTGCCAGCTCGACCGTTTCGTCGGTCGAGGAGTCGTCGACCAGGATGATCTCGTCGACTTCATCCTGGGGAATCTCGGCGAAGGTCCGCTCGAGGGTCGCCGCGGCCTGCCTGGCCGGCATGACGACGATTACTTTTTTTGAAGTGCGTTCAGACACGGTGGGCCTCTACGTATACGGAGCCGGAACGCCGCGAGGCGAGTTCGACCGCGGCGCAGGCTAGCGCCACCGGGAAGAGAATCACGCCGGCAGCAATCGCTGCAGCGCGCTTGGCCGGCGTGATTTTGATCCTTCGCGCCGACTTCCGGCGGAGGGACTGGTAAAGGTCGAGGTCGCCCGGCAGGCGCCCGACCAGTCCGTCGAGCCAGCCGATCGCGACCTGTCCGGCCCGGGAACCGGAGGTCCGGCCGACCTTGAAACCGCTCTCTTCGAGCCCCGAAGTGAGTGAGTTGGCGGTGAAGTGGACGAGATGGCGGGGCAGGTCGAGGTGGAGCCAGTCGTCGCCGAAGGCACGGGCCTGCATGCTGGCGTTGTTCGGCACGGCGATCACCAGGACGCCGCCGGGGATCAGCAGCCTCGAGGCATCGACCACGGCCTCGCGCGGATTGCCGAGGTGCTCCAGGGAATGCCAGAAGACTACCCCGGCGAAGTTGCCCTCGACTTCGTTGATCGCCTGGTTCTTGATCTCGGGGTGGTCGGATTCGCGCTCGAGTCCAGAAGCCTTCCGTCCGTGTTCCTTCAGCGCGTCGATCAGGGTGCCCTCGCCGGCGCCGACGTCGAGGATCGCTCCCGGTGGAGCGACTTCGTCGATCCGTGCGGCCATCGAAGCACGCGAACGGCGGAGCAGGGCATCGCCGATCAGGCTGAAGCGCTGGCCGGCCTGCGGCCAGTACCAGTCGCCGTAAGCAGCGTTCAGCGAAGTCTGGTCGGGCACCGGGTCGGTGGTCGCGGTGCCGCAGCGCCCGCAGACGGCCCTTCCGAGGATTCGCTCAGAGCCGGCGCCGAAGGGTGAGCCGCACCAGACGCAGACCGCCGCGGCTTCGCCCGTCCAGTCGGGAACGGTGGTCAACGCCGGGGCCCCCCGCAGATCGCTACGACGTCGAGCGATGCGGCGACGTTTTCGGTGCCGATGTGGAAGTCGGCGGCGGTGATCTTCTCGGCCCGCGGGTCCACGTCCTTGCGGAAGCGTCCGAGAAGCGAGTCGTAGAGACGCTGCTTCATCTTCATCGGGACCATGCGCCGGAACCGGAGCGGGTCGAACCGCAGCATCCGGTCGAGCGTCTCGCGCTCTTCGTCGAAGATCTCCATGTAGGCGGGGGATCCGAAGATCCCCTTGATCTCGACCCGGTCGAAGCTGACCTCGCAGAGCTTTCGCAGTTCCTCGGGGTCGAACTCGATGAAATGGAAGGGGTCGATGATTTCGTCGGGCCGGCCGAAGGTGAGCCGGTTCGGGGTGATGAAGACCGCGGTGCCGGTGGGGTCGAGGACCCGGGCCACCTCAGTCAGCGCCACCTCGGGATTTGGGACGTGCTCGAGCGAATGGACGGAAAGCACCGAATCGAACTCCCCGTCGGTGAAGGGCAGATCCCGCATGTCGGCGACCTCGGTCGGACGCTCCTGGCCCTCCAGGACTCCGGGGTCGATGTCGACGCCGATCGTCTCGCGCGGTTCGAGCAGGTGGTAGCTGTGGCCGACGCCGCAGCCCAGGTCGAGTACCCGCTCGGGTCCGAACTCCGGTTCGGCCAGGGCGTAGGCGGCGACGTGGCGCTGCCAGGTCGGGTTGAACCCGCCCTCGGGGGTGACGACTCGCTCGCCGGTGATTTTCAAGCGGTCGCGCCCGGCTGCGGGCAGAAGTTTTCTCGGCTGGTCAAGGCTCCCATTTCGCGCCAATCTTGACAGGGTTAGGCAGGTGGAAGACCGAGTCCCAGATCAGCCCGTGGCCGGGCGAGGCAAAGTGCCGCCCGCGTGGTTCATGTGGGCCGGGCTCGGAGTGGCGATCCTGGCCGGTGTCTGGCTGCGGATATCGACCTATGGTCAGTCCCTCGTCGGCGACGAGCTCTCGACCCTCTGGATCGTCAAAACCCACGGGCTCGGCGGGACCATCGACTTCGTCTCCGGGGACGGCGAGATCTCCCCGCCGCTCTTCTTCATCCTGGCCTGGCTGTCCAGCAAGCTGGGTTCCGCACCGGAGCTGGTCCGCCTGCCGTCGCTGCTGGCCGGGCTGGCTTCACTGCCGGTCTATTACCTGCTCGGCCTGAGGCTGTTCGGGCGCCGGGCCGGGGTCGTCGCCACCGTGATCGCAGCGATCAGCCCGATCCTCATCTACTTCTCAGCGAACGGTCGCGCCTACTCGGTGATGCTCTTCTTCATCCTGATTTCGACCCTGGCGATGCTGATCGCCGCCGAGGGGGGACGCAAGCGGTGGTGGGCCGTCTACGCCCTTGCCACCTGTCTGGCGATGTACTCGCACTACACCGCGGCCTTCGTGCTCGCCTTCCAGCTGGTCTGGCTGCTCTGGTGCTTCCCGGCCGCGCGAATTCCGGCCCTGGTTTCAAATGCCGCGGCCGCGATCTTCTTCCTGCCCTGGCTGCCGAGCTTCTTCTCTGACTCGGATTCACCGACGGCCGCGATCCTCGAAGCGCTCCAGGGATACGGGTTCGACGCCAAGCGAACCGCGGTCGAGCAACTGCTCTTCTGGGAGATCGGCCCCGACAAGTGGAGTCTCGACGGCCGCTGGGACGCCGCTCTGATCGTTGCCGGGGTGCTGGTCGCCCTTGCCGTCGTGGTGATCAAGGCGGCGCGATCGACCGGTCTCGGCGCCTGGCTGAAGAGGATCGACCGCAACCTCGTCCTCGTGATCGGCCTGACCCTCGCGACTCCGATCGGCGCCCTGATCCTCGGCACCTTCAGTACTGACATCTTCGGCGGCCGGAACCTCGGCGCCTCCTGGTCCGGCATCCCGCTTCTGATCGGCGCCCTGATCGCGGCTGCCGGTCCGGTCTGGGGAATCGTCAGCCTGCTGGTCGTCTCGGCCGGTCTGCTGGCCGGGTCGATCCACCTGGCTGACATTGGTCGCACTGAGTTCCGCTACAGCGAGGCCGCCGAATTCATCGATTCGCGGATCGAGCCCGGGGACGCCGTGGTCGACACCAGCCACATCACGCCGGTGCCACTCACTCCGCTCGATGCCTACCTCGACTTCGACGGACCGGAGTACCGGCCGGGACTGCCGGAAGGGGGGCCGCCGTTTTTGCCGACCTCCCCGGTGCCCGACACAGCGGCAGAGCTCGACCTGGCGTTGGGGACATCAAACCGGGTGTTCCTGGTGACGCTGACCGGTCACGAGTCGCTGGTCGAAGACGGTGTCCTCACATTCGGCCTCAGCTACCCCCTGCCTCCGGGCACGCGAGTCGTCTCGCAGAAGACCTTTGACGGCATCTACCCGATTACGGTTACGGTTATCGATCCTGCCGACGGCTGAGCCCACCGTCAGACAAGCCCAATGACCCAGACCGAGAACGACGTCCAGACCCACTTCGACGAGATCGCCGATCAGTACGACGAGTCTCTGCCGCCGCATGTCGTCGAGCACTACCTCGCCAAGCGCATCGCCTTTGTCAAAGAGCTGATGCCGGAGGGGTCGGTGCTGGACGTCGGTTGCGGCACCGGGGTGGTCGCCTCGCGTCTTGCCGATCAGGGTTACACCGTGACCGGGGTCGACCCCTCGGGCGGGATGCTCGAGCACCTCAGGGCCACCGACCCCCGGATCGAGGCGGTCCAGGGGTCGGCCACCGCACTGCCTTTCGAGGACGGCAAGTTCGACCTGACTATGTGCGTCGCCGTGATGCACCACATCGCGACGCCGGAAGCGGTCCACGAGTCGCTGATCGAAATGGTCCGGGTCGCGAAGCCCGGAGGCCTGGTGCTCGTCTGGGACCACAATCCCCGCAACCCGTACTGGAAGAACCTGATGGCCCGGGTGCCACAGGACGATGGTTCCGAGCGGCTGATCCCCGAGGCGGAGATCGTCACCGGTCTGGTCGATGGCGGTGCCGTCGTCGTTTCCATGACTCAGCTCGGTTTCGTGCCCGATTTCGCCCCGCCCTCGCTGCTCGGACTGAGTGCCAGACTGGAACGGGTGGTGGAACACGCTCCCGGGCTGAACCGTCTCTGTGCCCACAACGTCATCGTCGCCCGCCGTCGATGAGTCGTTTCTACCCGCTCTCGGCTATCTTCATCAAGCTGTGGTAGCCATAGGAAGTGCCATCACCTCGCCGGAAAAGTACGAGAAGTACGCCGTGCCGGGGATCGAACTAGCCAAGGAAGACGACACTCAGATCCTGAGTTTCGCCAGCTCCGGAACCCTTTTCCGCAGCTACAACCTGATCCTCGATCAGGCGGCAAAGATGGAGGATCTCGAATTCCTGGTGCTGATCCATCAGGACGCCGAGATCACTGATCCCGATTTCCTCGAGAAGATCCGCGATGAGTTCAAGGATCCGGAAGCCGTCCTGGTCGGTTGTGCCGGCGCCGTCGGCGTACGCAGCATCGCCTGGTGGGAAGGCGCGGTCACCTGGGCCTCCTTCACCCACCACTACGAAGAACTGGGCGGTGGCGAGATACCGGCGCTCACATGGCTGGCGACCGAGACCCCTTCCTATGCCAAGCTCGGCGAGGTCGACATGATCGATGGCTTCGTCATCGGTTTCTCGCCCTGGGCCATCCAGAACCTGAGGTTCGACGAGATCACTGGCGGCGCCCTCCACGGATACGACTTCGACATCAGCCATCAGGCCCGAGACAAAGGCAAGAAGGTCGTCACCGCCGACCTCAAGGTGATCCACCACCACTCGATCGAGCTGATCTCCGACCTCGACACATGGGTCAATGCCCACATCGCCTTCTCGAAGAAGTGGGAGCACATGCTGCCGACCCCGGAGGGCCCCGGAGGGGATTCGACCTGGGAGGACCGGGCCCGCCGCGCTGAAGCGGAAGCATCGGCCGCCCGCACTCTGGCCGGTGCCGGCCACCTGATCAACGAGTCGATGGAGCGTGAGCTCCAGGAGCTTCAGGCCAGCAAGAGCTGGAGGGTCACAAAGCCGCTGCGTGATTTCTCACGGATCTTCAAGAAGCGATCGGCCCGGAAAGAAGAGAAGGCGCACCACGCCCTCCGGGTTGGCGACTCTCCCAGCGAACACTGATCGCCGGGCTTACTCGCCCTTGCGGTCGAGCAAGTCCTGGATTTCCTGCCTGGTGAAGATCGGATTGCCGCGCTGCCTGACCTTCGTGATGCGTTCGGCCATGCCCAGTGCGCTCGACTGGAGCATGCGGGCGAGCAGTTCCTCCTGACGGGCGAGCCGCGCGTTCAGCCTGCGGATCTCGGCCGCGTCGACGTGGCCTCGTACGAGGTGGGCGACGCGGTTCGCCTCGGCCCTGGTCATGACCGCATTGCGGTCGAAGGGCGCGATCAGCCCGGCGACCCGGTCGGCCCAGGACGCGTCGGTCTGCCAGAGCAGCCCCATACCGAAGAAGACCGGAACTACGGCCAGCTGGAGACCGGATCGGCCCTCCATGAAGTCCTCGATCGCCGTCAGGACGCCATTCCTTGGCCCGCCTTCGTGGTCGGCCGCCCATTCGTAGGGGAGGCCGCCGTCGCTCAGCCCGGGGTTGCCCGGACTGATCGTGCAGTTGTGGCCGAGCGGCTGGCGCTCGTCCTCGGGGATCCGGTCCGGCGCGTAGTAGGTGTCTCGCCGCTCGTGCGGCCAGCAGACGTCGTGGAAGAGCAGGAAAGGCAGCGGGCCGTCGCCGGCGATCTCGGCGATCTTCTCCAACTCCTGGGTTAGCGTGTAGTAGTTGTGGTCACCGTCGATGATGATCGTGTCCGGCAGGGAATCGAGCGATTCGAGGGCGCCGACGCCGGTGTTCTCGATCAGGGCCAGTTCGGGCCGGCGTTTCACCAGATCGAGCAGGTCGTCGGGCGGCAGCGGCTCCACGGTTGCGATCGATGAGCCGCTCTTCTCGGCCCAGATCAGCAGTTCTTCGGTCAGCTCACCGCGGAAGGAACCGATCTCGAGCAGCGAGGTGGTTCCGGCTGCTTCGAGGCAGGGCTGCATGATTTCACCGAAATTGGCGAGGGAGTAGCCCCACTGAAGGGCGTCGGTCTCTTGTGTGTCGGGAGTCATCAGATCGCTGGGCAGGCTATACGCTTCCGCCCATCCGATGACTGAGATCCCGAGCAAGAGTGAGAGAAAGGCTTTCACGCGCTCCCTTCACGAGCGCCACCCGGGGTTTCGGCTGGCGGTCAGGGAGGACGCGCGGATTACAGCGTCGCAGCGAGGGGAGCGGTGTGAGTTCAACTCCCGGTGGGACACCTTCTGTCAGGTGGTCCGGCTCATGTGGGTGTGCGATGCGTTCGGCGCCCACGTCGCCTACCGGCTGCGCACGACCCTGATGCGGCGCCGGGTTCCGGTCCTGCCGCGCATGCTTCACAGGTTCTGCATGAGGAACGCCCAGGTGTCGATCGGCCCGGGGGTACTGATGCACCCCGGGGTCTACCTCGTCCACGGCCAGCTGGTGCTTGACGGCCTGGTTGAAGTCGGGTCTGGTGCCGTACTTTCGCCCTGGGTGACGATCGGACTGAGGGGTGGCAACATCCAGGGTCCCACGATCGGGATGGCTGTGAATGTCGGGACTGGCGCCAAGATTGTCGGGGCGATCACGATCGGAGCCGAGGCGCTCATCGGTGCCAATGCCGTGGTCATCGACGACATTCCCGCCGGCGCGACCGCAGTCGGGATACCTGCCAAAGTGGTCAGGACCTGATGGCTAACCCGGAGGCCCGAGCCAAGCTCAAGGAAATGAAGGGGCAAGTGCGGGAATTGCTTGGCCGTCAACCGGGATTCCTCCACGCTGTTTCCGAGGACACGCACGTCGCCTCTTTTCATCGGGGTGAATTCTTCGATACGAGGGAGGCCTCCGGCTGGTACGTGGCCTACCGCGCACTTCGTTTGATGTGGGTCAGCGATGCCTTCTTCGCACAGGCCTGCTACCGGGCTCGCATGAGCCTCAAGGGCCGGGGCATCCCGATTCTGCCACGCATCCTCCATAAGATCTCGATGATGACCGCGCAGGTTTCGATCGGCGACCTGGTCCACATGCACCCCGGGATCTACATCGCGCACGGGCAGGTCGTGATCGACGGTGTGGTCGAGATCAAGACCGGATGTGTGATCGCCCCCTGGGTTTCGATCGGACTCCAGGCCGGAAATGTCTACGGTCCGACCATCGGTCACCGGGTCTTCATCGGATCCGGCGCCAAGCTGCTCGGCCAGTTCACGGTCGGCGACGACGCGGTGATCGCCTCGCAGGCAATGGTGACCAAGGATGTGGCCGAAGGAGTAACCGTCGTCGGTATTCCCGCCAAACCAGTCGGAAATAAATAGGTAGTGCTAGCGTTCCCGGCAGTCACCGGGTTCAGCAGCCCACAAACCCACCAAGGCAGGTACTGAATTGCTCTTCCGTTCACGCAAGAATCGTCGATCCGAGACCGCGGTCATCGAACGCCGCCCGGAGTCGCTGGAAGCCGACCGACTGGCAGGCGAGGGCAAGCTCTTCGAAGCCGTTGACCTCCTGACCGAGGCCAACCGGGCCGAGCGCGATCCCCAGATCGAGCGTGAACTCCGCCACGTGCGTCACCTCGCCGGCATCGAGCTGATCGAGAACGCGCCGAAGGACCCGCAGTACCCGACACCTGCCGCCGAGGTCCCTGACCGCGGCGAGCAGTCGCGCTGCCCCGAAGTAACCCCCGACGAGCTCACTCCCGAGATCCTCAGGGCCTCCATCCTCGAGGCCGGATGTCTCCTGGTCCGCGGCCTGATGGACCACGACAGGGCACTCCAAATGGCCGCTGACATCGACCGCAGCTTCGAGATCCGGGACGAGCTCGACGAAGGCGAGAGCGACCCCGACGGCTACTACAACGAAATGGAGCCGGAGTCGCCCTTCCGCATCCCCGAGCGGGACTGGGTCGAGGAGGGCGGAGGCGTTCTGGCGGCCGACTCGCCCCGCATGCTCTTCGACATGCTTGACGCATTCGAGCAGGCCAACCTCCGCAACGTGATTGAGGGATACCTTGGCGAGAAGCCGGCCATCTCCGCCCAGAAGTGCACCCTGCGCAAGGCCCTCCCCGAAATTGCGGGCGGCTGGCATCAGGACGGCCGCTTCATGGGGGAATCCAGAGCCCTCAATGTCTGGCTCACGCTCTCCCGCTGCGGCGATATCGCCCCCAGCATGGACGTCGTCCCCAGGCGGCTGAACGAACTCGTCCCCACCGGTGGTGAGGGTGCCTTCCTCGACTTCATGAACTCGCAGGAGAACGTCGAGAAGGCCGCCGGTGAGACCGGGATCGTCCGCCCGATCTTCAACCCGGGTGATGCCCTGCTCTTCGATGACCTCTTCATGCACCAGACCGGTTCGGACCCGAGCATGCCGAACCCGCGTTACGCGATCGAGAGCTGGTTCTTCGGTCCCTCGTCCTACCCCGAAAACTACGTACCGATCGCCTTCTGATGGGTGTCTTCTCTCGCCGCAAGCCGAAGGTTGATTACACCGCCCGCATCGCCGAGCTGAATGAGGCCAACCGGGTTTCGCGTAGCGCCAAGCGTGACCGGGAGATTCGCAAGTTTCGGCACCTGGCTGGCGTTGAAGCGGCCAATTCACCGTCGCCGCGCCCCGACCTGGCTGAGCCCGCCGCCACCTCGCCTGCCCGCGGCGCGCAGTCCAGGTGCCCGGAGATCACCCCGGACGAGCTCACTCCCGAGCTGCTCCGTGCCGCGATCCTCGAGGCCGGTTGCCTGCTGATCCGTGACCTGGTTCCGGACGAGGAGGCACTGGAGATGGCCGATGGCATCGAGCAGGCTTTTACCACCCGGATCAGCTTGCGCGAGAACGGCGGCCGGGACAAGGACGGCTTCTACGACGAACTGGTCCCCGAGTCTCCTTACGAGGTGGAGAAGCGGGACTGGGTCGAGCAGGGCGGAGGCGTCTTCGCGGCCGATTCGCCCAAGCTTCTGGTCGACATGCTTGACGCCTTCGACCGAGCCGCGCTGCCCGGCGTGATCGAGGGTTACCTCGGCGAACCTCCATTGATCTCGGCCGAGAAGTGCACGCTGCGGAAGGCAACTCCCGACGTGACCGGTGCCTGGCATCAGGACGGCCGCTTCATGGGTGATGTGCGGGCCATGAACGTCTGGCTCTCGCTCTCGCGCTGCGGCGACGAGGCGCCTGGCATGGACCTGGTCCCGACCCGTCTCGACGACTTCGTAGCGACCGGCACCGAAGGAACATGGCTCGAGACCCAGGTTTCCGATGCCGTAGCCGTGGAAGCTGCCGGCGAGATCGGCATCACCCGCCCCATTTTCAACCCGGGCGACGCCCTGCTCTTCGACGACCTCTTCCTTCACCAGACCGGGTCCGACCCGAGCATGCCCAAGCCGCGCTACGCAATCGAGAGCTGGTTCTTCGGTCCCTCGGCCTTCCCAGAGATCTACACGCCACTCGCCGCCTGAGGAGATCGTCTTGAAGGCACGCTGGCCTCTCTTACTGGTCGGGGTGCTGACCCTCATCGCTTTCGCCCTCAGGCTTCACCAGTACGGCGGATCGCTGCTCGGGGACGAAATGTCCACTCTCTGGGTGGTCCGGAACAACGGACTCTTCGACACCGTAAGGGTCGTCAACAGCGACGCCGAGATCACCCCACCGCTTTACTTCCTGCTCGCCTGGTTCACGACGCGGCTCGGGTCCAACCCGGACCTGGTTCGTTTGCCGGCACTGATTGCGGGCACCGCCGGCATCCCGCTCGTCTATGTGCTCGGCCTGCGCACGGTCGGTCGAGTCCCGGGGCTGATCGCGGCAGCCCTGATGACCCTGAGCCCGTTCATGATCTTCTTCGCCGGAACCGGACGGGCCTATGCGTTGATGATCACCCTGCTCATCGCTTCGACCCTGTCGATGCTTGCCGCGGTCCGGGGCGGGAGGAATCTCTGGTGGGTGGCTTACGCGCTGTTCTCCTGCCTCGCGATGTATTCCCACTACACAGCACTGTTCGTCCTGCTGGCCCAGTTCATATGGCTGCTCTGGGCGGAGCCCGGAGTTCGGAAGCAGGCCCTGATCGCAAACGTCGGAGCCGCCCTCCTGTTCCTGCCCTGGGTGCCTTCTTTCTTTCGCGATTCAGATTCTCCGACGACCGACCTGCTGGCGAGCCTTCAGGGGGACGGGTTCGAGACCAAGCGGCTCGCCGTTGAACAATGGGCTTTCGGGCATCCACTTCTGGACCCGTCGCAAGTGCCCGGTCGCGCCGCAGTCGTCGCGGTAGTCCTGGCGCTGGCCGTGGCCGCGGTTGCGTCCCTGGTCCGGACCTGTCGGGAGAAAGTCGAAGTCAGGGTCTGGCTCGGGGAACACAAGATGGTGATCCTCGTCATCGCGCTCGCGCTCGCGACTCCGGTGGCCGAGGCGCTTTACGGCCTCACCGGCACCGATCTGTTCGGCTCACGAAACCTTGCTGCCTCGACCCCCGGCCTCCTGCTGGCGATCGGAGCCGTATTAACTGCGGCAGGACCGGTCTGCGGCGGCGTCTGCGGCGTAGTCGTATTCGGCGCCTTCCTGGTCGGCACGGTCAAGACCCTGGAAGACTCGTCGGCCAAACCCGACTACAAGGCAGCCGCTGAGAGGATCGACCAGGTCCGGGAAACGAACGACCCGGTCGTCGACCTGATTACTGCTCCGATTACACCGGTGCCGCTGACCCCGCTCGGTTCGTACCTCGATGACGACGCCCAGGTCTTCTCGTTGAACCAGCCGGCCGGCGAGCCGCCCTTCCTGCCTCTCACCCCGATCCCGGACCAGGATCTCTTCCTGAACAAGGCGCTGGCAGCAGGCGAGACAGGGCGAGTCTTCATCGTCGGTCCGAGGGCGGAAGTGACCGTCGGCAAATCAGGCGACGGCAAGTACCTGGAAGGCGGGAACATCGAGTTGCCGAAGGACTGGAGGGTGGATTCGGTCGAGTCCTACCCCGGCCTGGCTGACCTCAACGTCTACGAGATCAGCCGAACCCCGGACTACCAGTCAGCCGATTCGGTGGGCGCGGAGGCGGAAGCCGAGGATCAGCTTGATCATCCGCAGGCCGAGGAGGAAGGCGGTTCCGAGGTCTCCGGTGACCGATGACTTGCCGACTCGCGGCAGGTAGTTGACCGGAACCTCGACGAACTTCGCGCCGGAGACGATCGTCAGCATCAGCATCTCCGGGCCGGCGTGGCTCGATCCGACCTTCATGTTCGCCGCGAGGAACTCGGCCATGTCGCTGGTCACCAGGCGGTAGGTGCAGCCGATGTCGCTGAGGTGGCTGGTGTTGAAGATCGCCTCGACCATCTTCGCCACGGCCCAGTTGCCCCACTTCAAGAAGGCGCCCATGTTGGCTCCCTCCCAGATCAGTTCGTTGGTCGTGCGGGTGCCGAGGACGACGTCGCATTCCTCGCTGTAGGAGAGCAGCTTGACGATGTCGCGCCCGAGGAAGGTTCCGTCGGGCTCGGCCAGGACGACCAGGTCGCCGGTCGCATCGGTTAGCCCGCGGCGGATCGCGTGGCCGTAGCCCTGGCTGGCCTCGATGACTTCCCGGGCGCCGGTCTTCGAGACTTCCTCCGAGGTGCCGTCCTCGGCGTTGTTGTTCACGACCAGCACCTCGTCGACGACTCCGGTCGCGAGGAAATCCTCGATCACCTTGCGGATCGAGTCACGTTCGGCGTAGGTCATCAAGATGACTGAGACTGTTTTGTCGTTCCACATACGGCTGCTCCCCGGCCAGAATAGTGTTCCCGCAGTGATCGCCGTCTGTATGGCCACCTATAACCCGGACCGGGAGCTGTTCCAGGTACAGATCGATTCGATCAGGAATCAGAGCGAGGCCGAGTGGCAGTGTTTCATCAGCGATGACGGTTCCAGCCCGGAGCGCCTGGCCGAGATCGACGCCGTGCTCGACGGCGACGAGCGCTTCACCCTCTCGACCTCCTCGGCCAACCTCGGTTTCTACCGGAACTTCGAAAGGGCGATCGAGATGGCGCCGCGCGAATACGGGCTGATCGCGCTGAGCGACCAGGACGACCGCTGGTACGAAGACAAACTTGCCTCACTTGAAGCGGCGCTGGGCGACGCCGAGCTGGTCTACAGCGACCAGCGCCTGGTCGACGCCTCGGGCCGCGTGATCGCAGAGACCTACTGGACAAGTCGTGAAAACAACTTCACCAACCTGACTTCGTTGCTGGTCGCGAACACGGTCACCGGGGCCGCCTCGATGTTCACCCGCGCCGTCGCCGACAGGGCCCTGCCCTTCCCCGAGGTTCCGGGCGAGCAGTACCACGACCACTGGCTGGCAATGGTCGCGATCTCCATCGGTGACCTCGTCTACGTCGACCGGCCGCTCTACGACTACGTGCAGCACGGTGGTGCCGTACTCGGACACGACGCGGCCAACGCCGGCCTGATGAGTGCCGGCTGGCAGCGGCTCGACCCGCGCCGCTGGCGGGAGATCCTCGGTGGCTGGGGGTCGGCCTACTTCGACGTCTTCCTGCGGCTGAAGGGCCTCGCCCAGATCGTGCTCGAGCGCTGCCGTACGGACATGCCGGAGAAGAAGCGCCGGGCACTCGCCCGCTTCGCTTCGAGCGACCGCAAGCTCAGCGGGATGTTCTGGCTGGCGCTGCGACCGTTCCGTCGCCTTTTCGGCCACAACGAGACCCTCGGCATGGAACGGGTGCTGGTTCGTGGCATCCTCTACCGCCACCTGATGGCGGTCAAGCGCCGGCTTCCCGGCGGAGTGACCCAGGTTGCCGGCAGTGGCGAGCTCAAGGCCGAGACCGAAGTGACCGCCCAGATGCGCCAGAAGGTCGCGCCGCTCTTCCCGGTCGTTTCGGCCACCCAGCCCCAGCGGGTCAACCTGTTGATCCCATCGATCGACCTCGATCACCTCTTCGGTGGATACATCGCCAAGTTCTCGCTCGCCCGCCGCCTGGCCGAGCAGGGCATCCGCACGAGGATCGTCACGGTCGATCCAACCCCGCCCCTGCCGAAGGACTGGCGCGACCAGGTCGAGTCGTATCGCCAGCTCGACGGGCTCTTTGACCAGGTTGAAGTCGACTTCGGCCGAGATGGCAGGGAGCCGCTCCGGCTCAGCCCCGACGACCGCTTCATCGCGACCACCTGGTGGACTGCCCACATCGCCTCACGACTGGCTTCGCAGAGCGGCAACCGGCGCTTCCTCTACATGATCCAGGAGTACGAACCGCTGACCGTGCCGCCGGGTGCCTGGGCCGATCTCGCGGAGGAGTCCTACGGGTTCGAGCACGGCGCGCTGTTCTCGACCTCGATCCTGCGGGATTACTTCGCCGACAACCAGATCGGTGTCTATAGGGCCGGCTTGGAAGAGGGAGACCGGCATTCGCTCTACTTCGGCAACGCGATCACCCCGGTTGCAGCACCCGATCCGGAGGCCCTGGCGAAGCGGTCAAATCCGAGCCTCATCTTTTACGGCCGGCCGGAGCAGCACGCGGCGCGCAACCTCTACGACGTCGGTATCGGAGCACTTCGCCAGGCAATCAGCGAGGGCGCCTTCGGCGAGGAATGGAGCTTCCACGGGATCGGCTCGACCCGCAGCAGCGAGGCGATCGACCTCGGCGGCGGCCAGGTACTCGAACTCGTGCCCCGGACCGACCAGGACTCTTACGCCCGCCTGCTGGCCGGGCACGACCTCGGCCTCGCGCTGATGGACGCACCTCACCCGAGCCTGGTCCCGATCGAGATGGCCTCGGCCGGAATGATCGTGGTCACCACCACCTACGGCACCTCGAAGACCCCGGAGAAGATGGCTGCGATCTCCGGCAACCTGATCGCGGTCCCGCCGGACACCGCCAGCATCAGTGCCGGGTTGACCGAAGCGGTCGGCCGGATCGGAGATTTCGCCGGAAGGGCCGCAGCGGCCGACGTCGCCTGGGCGAGCGACTGGAATCAGGCACTCGACGACGGGCTCATGGAGCGGATCATCAAGCTGCTCGAAGTGGCCTGATCCGCCCTAGGGGTAGGTGGGAACCGGGGTCCGTCGAGTAGCCTCCTATTCGCTCTCAGCCCGCCTGACCCAGACTTTGACACCCACCGAAACCGCCACCAACACGCAAGCCGAAGACATCGCCGCCCGGATCGAATCTGGACCGGTCGTGGTCGAGGTCCGCAACGTTGACAAGACTTTCCGGATCCCCGAGAACAGGGTCGATTCGATCAAGGAACGGGCGGTCCATCCCTTTCGCCGCAATCCGTATCGTGAGCTCAGGGCGCTCAACGACATCAGCTTCGACGTTCACCACGGTGAGTTCTTCGGCATCGTCGGGCTCAACGGCTCGGGCAAGTCGACGCTGCTGAAGATTCTCGGCTCGATCTACAAGGCCGACCGGGGAACGATTCGGACGGCCGGGCGGGTCGCGCCTTTCATTGAGCTCGGGGTCGGTTTCAACCCCGAGATGACTGCCTACGACAACGTCGTGCTGAACGCGGTGATGATGGGCCTCTCGCGGCGGGAGGCCACTTCCAAGGTTCAATCGGTTATCGATTTCGCCGGCCTCGAGGAGTTTGCCGAGCTCAAGCTGAAGAACTACTCGTCGGGAATGATGGTCCGCCTCGCCTTCTCGGTCCTGGTCGAGGCCGAGGCCGACATCATGCTGATCGACGAGGTGCTGGCCGTCGGTGACGCCTCCTTCGCCCAGAAGTGCGAGGACGTCTTCTACGAGATGCGTGAGGCGGGCAAGACGATCGTTCTGGTTACTCACGACATGAATTCGATCGAAAAGTTTTGTCATCGAGCGATGATGATCCACGATGGCAAGGTCTCGATCATCGGCAGCCCCGAGGAGGTCAGCGATTGGTACCTCAAGGCCAATTTCCGGGTTGAGGATGAGCGGCCCGGCTTCCACGCGGGTGCCGCCTCCGAGGAGGGCGACGATGCCCACATCGTGGAGGCCTGGATCGAGGACGAGGTCGGTACCCGGATCACCAACGTCGAGCAGGGCATTCCTTTCCGGATCAACCTTGTCGTCGAAGCCATCCGCGACATCGAGAAGCCGCTTTTCAACTTCCTCGTCTATGACGAGGTCGGTTTCCACGTTTTCGCCATCACCAAGAAGATGTCGGAAGTCAGCGGAGTCCCGCCCCGGCTCGGGGCCGGGGAGCGGGTCACCGTTTCGGCCGACGTGGTCAACCGGCTGAACCCGGGTCGCTACTACGTCGGTGGACGGATCTTCCATAACGAGAACAACAACGAGATGGCCATGCAGGTGGTTCGGGTGCTCGACTTTGTCGTGTTCGGAACCGAAAACAGTTCGGGCGCGGTAAGGCTGGTCAAAGAAGTCGGCATCAAGATGACCGGAGACACCGAGTGAGTGAGCCGACGAAGCAGGTGCCGGAGCTGGTCGAGGTGGTCGGTCCCTCGGCCCTCGGCGGTGGCCGGAAACGATTCCTCGACCTGCTGATCCTGATCGCGGTCAACGACTTCAAGAAGACCTACTTCGGGACCGCGCTCGGCTACATCTGGTCGCTCGCCCGTCCGCTGATGCTCTTCGCCGTGTTGCTTTTCGTCTTCACGAAGATCTTCCGGATCGGCTCGGAGGTCGCCTTCTACCCGGTGCTGCTGCTCTTCAACATCGTGATGATCTCCTTCTTCCAGGAGGCAACCCAGACTTCGGTCGTCTCGGTCGTCAACCAGGAGAGCGTCGTCCGGAAGACCCACTTCCCCCGCCTGGTCATCCCGCTCGCGACCGTGATCACCTGCCTCTTCAACTTCGGCACCAACATGGTCGCCGTCGTGATCTTCATCATCGCCTTCGGGGTCGCCGTCACCTGGACCTGGCTGCTCTTCCCGCTGATCGTCATCGCGCTGTTCATCTTCACGCTGGCGGTTTCGATGCTGCTGAGCGCGCTCTATGTGCGCTACCGCGATGTCGGCATCATCTGGGGAGTCCTCGCGACCGCGATCTTCTACGCAACCCCGGTGCTCTATCCCCTGGAGATCGTGCCGGTGCAGTACGTCGACTGGCTCCTCGCCAACCCGCTCACCCCGATCTTCGAACAGGCGCGGCACTGGGTCATCGATCCGGGAGCCCCCGGCGCGATCACCGCGGCCGGCGGCTGGCTCCACCTGGTCCCCGCGATCCTGATCTACATCGTCACCTGTGTGCTCGCCGTCTGGGTCTTCAACCGGGAGGCGCCGCGCATCGCCGAGGAGCTGTGACCGGGCGGTGAGCCCGATCGCAAAGGCGAAGGACCACCTCGGGCGCCGCGCGCGCCGGATCCAGCGCTACCGGCGCCTGATGCGATACCGGAACGATCCCCGCACCGCCACCGTGATCCTCGCGGTCGCTTCCGCTGTCTCGGTGGCGCTGATCCTCTACTTCGGCCGGGGCACGACCTTCTCCGGCGACGAATCGACCTGGGTCGCCTCGACCCCTGACATCGACCTGCGGACGATCTTCACCCCTCACGGTGGCCACCTGCTGGCGCTGACACGGGTCGTCTACTGGCCGATCCTCGAGGTCTTCGGGACCGCCTACCTGCCGTTCCGGCTGCTCGCGATCGGAGCCGTCCTGCTCACCGTCTGGCTGCTCTTCGCCTACGGACGCCGCCGCACCGACCACTTCGTCGCCGTGGCGCCCTGCGTCGTCCTGCTCTTTTTCGGCGCCGACTTCCTCCACCTCTTCCAGGGCAACGGATTCACGGTGATGATCTCGCTGGCCCTGGGTATCGCCTCGCTACTCTGCCTCGAGCGGGAAGATCGCCGAGGTGATCTGCTGGCCTGTCTCTGGTTGACGATTGGGGTCTTCGCCTACAGCACGATCCTGCCTTTCGTGGTCGCCATCGGGGTGCTCGTCCTGATCCGCAAGGACCGTTGGAGGCGGATCTGGATTCCGCTCGTACCGGCCGCGATCTACTGCCTGTGGCGAGTCTGGCTGGTGACCGCCGACGTCAGCGGTGCCGGTGGCGGTTTCGACGCGACCAATCTGCTGCTGATCCCCGCGTGGAGCTTCCAGTCGCTCTGCGGAATTCTCAACTCCCTGACCGGGCTCAGCTTCGCCTTCTCCGGTGGCAACACCACCGCCCCGGTCGAGCTGGCCGGGCCGCCGCTGGCGATCCTCTTCATCGTGCTGATCGGCTGGAAGATTTCCCGCTACGGGCTGGGCCGGGCGCTACTTGCCACGCTGGTCGTGACCCTCTCACTCTTTGCTCTTCAGGCGGTTGCATCAGATGGCAGCGGTGCCCGGATCCCCGGGGCCGATTCGCGATACCTCTACCCCGGTGCCGTGGTGGTCATTCTCATCGCCTACGAGCTGGCCCGCTCCTGGCGGCCGTCTCCGCGTGGACTGGTAGCGATTCTCCTGGTGACGGCCTGCGGCCTCGCCACCAACCTGATGCTGATGAAGGACAACTCGGCCTATGTGCGCGAGTCCGGTTACGAAGTTCGCTCGCTCACCGGGGCGATGGAACTCGCGATCCAGGGCAGACCCCGCATCGCCACCGGCGAGGACCTCGGGGATTCGGTCACCGGGAGTTCGATCGGAGCCCTGGCCGGCATGGCCCGTCTGGACTACGGAGACTTCGGATATAGCCCGGACGAACTCGCGGAACAGCCCGCCGCTCGTCGCGCATCGATCGACCTCGTCGGCATTAAGGCTTCCGGCATCAAGCTCTATTCGTTCGGCCCCGCTTCGTCGACTGCGAAATGCAGGGTCTACGCGGCCGGTCCAGACGGCGTGGTCCGGGCCGAGACCGGTCCCCGCTACGTGACTTTCCGCTCTCCGGTTGGTGGAACGGTCAAGCTCGGCCGGTTTGCCGACTCGGCGGGGGTCGGGGTCGGAACCCTGAAGCCCGGGGTCCCCGCTTCGCTCACGCTCCCGGAGGATTCAGCCCCGCAGCCATGGAAGATTGCGGTGGCCACGCCGAAACTGGAAGTCTGTAGGGATGCCTGAGCCCCGGGAGACGGAAAAGGACGTCAGCGAGATGCTGCGCCCGTACATGAAGCGCTGGATCGACCCGATGGTCGAAGGCAGGGCGAATCCCCGGATCGCCGCGGCGTTGCTCGGTTTCGCCATGCTCGTCTCGCTCGTCTATTGCCTCTGGGCGACCCGCGGAACCACCTTCAGCGGAGACGAGATGACCTGGGTCGCCTTCAGCCCGAGCATGGACCTGAAGGTCGCCTTCGAGCCACATTCCGGCCACCTGGTCGTGATCTCCCACCTGCTCTACAAGTTCGTGCTGGAAACGATCGGGACCAACTACGTGGTCTTCCGCCTGCTGACCCTGCTGACGGTCTTCCTCTCGGTCGGCCTGCTCTTCGTCTACGCGCGAAAGCGGGTCGGACCGTGGATCGCACTGGCACCCTGCCTCGTCCTGCTGTTCTTCGGATCCGACACCGGCCACATCCTCCAGGGCAACGGCTTCACGATCATGTTGTCGATCGCCTGCGGCATGCTCGCCCTGATCAGCCTGGATCGCGAAACGACCGCGGGAGACGTGGTCGCCTGCCTGGCGCTCTGCCTCGGCGTGCTCACTTACACCGTGGCGCTGCCCTTCCTGGTGGGTGCGGTCGCCGTTGTCCTGATTTCCCGCGATCGTTGGAAGCGGATCTGGGTGGTGGCGGTCCCTATCCTGATCTACCTGGGCTGGCGCCTCTGGGTGCAGACCGCAGACATTGACATCACCCGGGGCGGGATCGAGCCGGCCAACATCGCGCTGCTGCCGGCCTGGACGTTCCAGTCGCTCAGTGGCATCCTCAGCGCGCTCACCGGGGTCCACTACAACTTCACCAGCAACGGCTGGCTGCCGCCCGGGGAAATGGCCGGTCCGGCCCTGGCCTTGATTTTCGTGGTTGCGGTCGGCTGGCGCATCAGCCGGGGCCGGCTCACGTCGTGGTTCTGGGTCGCGATCGTGATCGCGGTCGCCATGTTCGCCTCACAGGTCCTCAGCTGGATCCCGGACGTACGCGAGCCGGGCACCTCCCGCTACCTGTATCCCGGCGTCTTCGTGGTGCTGCTGATCATGATCGAGGCGGCGCGTGGCCTGCGGATCACACGCAGCGCGTTCATCTCGATCTGGCTGGTCGCGCTCACCGGATTTGCCACGAACGCCGTGATCATCAAGAGCAGCGGCAACGCGTTGCGGGATCGAACTCCCGCAATCCAGACCGAGGTGACCGCGGCCAGCCTGCTCAATTCTGCCGGGCTGTACCTGCCCGGACCCGACGCGATACCGCTGGCCGACCTCGTCTCGGAACCGCCGATCTCGATCGTCGGCTCGGCCGAACAGAAATACGGCGGTCTCGGCCTGACCGAGGACGAACTCGAGGCGGCCCCTCCGGCGACCCGGGCCCAGGTCGACGCGATCATGTCCGCGGCCTTTGGCTTCGTCCTGCTTCCGGTCGAAGCGCCACCGGTCAAGTCGGAGTGCAAAGAAGAGTTCGGGGTCGAGGACGAAGCGATCGCGGACATGCCCCGTGGCGGCGCCGCCCTGGAAAGCAAGACCGGTGGCACGGTCAAGCTGCGCCGCTTCGGTGACGACTTCTCGATTAACGTCGGTGAACTCCAGCCCGGAGTCCCGATGAACCTGATTATCCCCAAAGACATCAACTCGACCCCCTGGCAGGTCTCGGTGCCGGCGAATCCGCTGCTGGTCTGCCCGGTCAGCTGATGGACCTCGCGGTGATCATCCCGGCGCTGAACGAGCGCGAGGCCCTGCCCGGCCTGATCAACGAGATTGACGAGGCCTGCGGCAGGATCGAGCCGGCGATCGAATGGGAAATGCTGGTCATCGACGACGGCTCGACCGACCAGACCTTCGAAAAGGTCGAAAGCCTGGCGATCACCAACGACCGGATCTGGGCGATCCGCCTGCGTCGGAACTTCGGCAAGTCTTCGGCGCTTTCGGTCGGCTTCGACGCGACCGATGCTGACACCGTGATCACGATCGACGGCGACGGCCAGGACGATCCGGCCGACATCCCGTTGCTGCTGGACAAACTGAAAGAAGGCTTCGACCTGGTCTCCGGCTGGAAGCGGGACCGGCAGGACCCGGCTTCCCGGCGTCTTGCTTCGAAGGCCTTCAACTGGTTCACCACCCGGGCCACCGGCGTCCACATGCACGACATGAACTGTGGTTTCAAGGCCTATCGCGGCGAATGCGCCCGCTCGATCGACGTTTACGGCGAGATGCACCGCTTCATGCCGGCGCTGGCGGTCCAGCAGGGCTGGACCGTGACCGAGGTGCCGGTCAACCACCGCGCACGCGAGTTCGGCAAGTCCAGGTTCGGCCTCGAGCGCTACCTGCGCGGTGCCCTCGACCTGGTCACCGTCGTCTTCCTCGCCCGCTACCAGTTCCGCCCGCTCCACCTGTTCGGTGGCGCCGGTGCCGGAATGACCTTCGTCGGCCTCCTGATCTGCCTCTACCTGACGATCGTCAAGATCGGCGGCGAAGCGATCGGCGAGCGCCCCCTGCTCTTCCTCGGCGTGCTGCTGATCGTGGTCGGGGTCCAGCTCCTGACGCTCGGCCTCCTGGCCCAGATGCAGGTGCTGACCCGGCGCGAGATCGCCGGCGCCGGCCTCGAGCGCGGGCGGATCGACAGGGTGCTCGACCCGGCCCCGGTAGAAGAAGCCGTCCCGGCCGAGCCGGTCGAAGACAAGGTCTGATCCCGGCGGCTAGGCCCGCCGGCCGAAACGCTGCGCGTATCGCCGGATCGGCTGCTCGAAGTACCGGGCCGTGAAGTACCCGTAGGCGATCGATGCCACGACGACGAAGAGTGCGTAGTTCATGAACTCCCGGAAGTCGACCGGGAATCCGAACCCCCAGAACCAGACCGCGGCGTACATGATCACGGCGTGCGAGAGGTATACGCCGTAGCTGATCTCGGCCAGCCAGCGGATGCCGCGATTAGCGAAGAACCACTGAAGCCGGTGGGAGCAGAAGGCCAGGGCCACCATGAAGACGGCCAGGCTGGTCGAGTAGCCGATCGCGACCAGCGGTGACGACCTGACCCGGAAGAGGAGGGTCGTGTTGTCCGCGGGCTGCGGCGAGAAGTAGATCAGGACACTGCAGAGGATGAGTGCGACCAGCCCGGCGAGCAACAGCCGGGGAGCGCGCCGGTCGATCAGATCCTGCGGCCATTTTTCCCGAACCGCCACGTAGATCCGGGCACCGATCATGCCGAGCGCGAAGGAGTAGGCCCAGAACGGGAGCTGGGTCCCTGACGCGGCTCTCACGCGGTCCGCCCAGGCGGTGGACTCGTTCAGTCCGAAGAGGTCCGCGAGGAAGCCGGCATGAAAGCTCGCCTGGATCCAGATGAGCGTCACAATCGCGGCCACCAGCAGGCCGGCGCGCGGTCGCCGGTAGAAGGCCATCGCGACGAACGGCAGCACTATGTAGAACGAAATCTCCACGGTAAGCGTCCAGACCGGGGCGATCACCCCGAAGCCGATCCCGCCGTGCCCGGGGAAGTAGCTGAGGATCGTCTGGAACCCGATTGCGTGCACGGCGATGCTTTCGGGTGTCACGTTGTACCTGATGATCGCGTAGGCCAGGATCAGAATCAGGTAGAAGGCGGGCAGGAGCCTCGCCGCCCGGCGGATCGCGTACTTGCCGACGTCGCCGAACTCGCCACGGCTCGCGGTCGGCAGGAAGACGACGAAACCGCTGACGATGAACAGCATGTCGACGAGCTGTGCCAGGGTGGCGGTCTTCAGGTGGCCGACCCCGTAGACGATGCCCTCGGGGACCGGTGCGATGCCAATCAGGTGAAGCGCCACGATTCCGAAGATCGCAAATGCCCGGTATCCGTCGAAGACGGGCACGACGGGGATACCCCGATTGAGTCGGTCTTCCTGACCGGGATCGTGAATCAGGGGGTCATCCCCTCGTCAGCGCCTCCGCAAGGTCAGCGCGACTTGGTACATGTCGCCGCTGAGGATGCTCACGTCGAGCAGGTCGAACATCGATGACCACTTCTCCCGGACGTAGGGCAGGGTGACCACGGCCTCGCCGTAGTGCATCTCTTCTCCACCGAACTGCGGGTGTCCCTCGGTCTCGTGGGGGACGAACACATACTGCGGATCGCGCAAGACCTTGAGGCGGTCGGGGCCGAGCCGGTCGACCGCGGGCTGCATCAGCGGGTTGACGTTGATGTAGGCCGGGGGCCGGATCGTGACCACGAAGATCCCGCCGGGGTTCAGGCCCTCGTGGATCGCCCCGAGCGACGCGAGGTGCGCCTTTTCCGAGATGTGGGTGAAGACCGAGAAGGAGAAGATCAGGTCGAACTTCCCGTCGAAGGGCAGGGTCTCGGGCAGGAACTCGCTGCGGGCGAGCTCGGCCGGCACGTGGGTCTCCCGGCTGACGTCGAGGATGCTCTCGACCGGATCGCAGCCGTGGAGCAGGCCGGGATCGAGGTCCTTGGCCAGCATCCGGGTGAGCCGGCCCCAGCCGCAGCCGAAGTCGAGGGTGCGCGAGCCGGAGAGGTCTGCGGTGCCGTGGGCGGCCTGCATCTCCTTCAGCTTGCGGTAGAAGCAGACGCTCTGGGCGGCGAGCGCCGGGCCGCTGGTCCCGTTCCACATCTCCTGTAGAGTCGGTTCGGGCAGATCGGGGAGGTAGGAACGGATCCCGGGATAGGCGTCGTAGTCGAGGGTCAGGAGCATCGACCAGAGATCGTCATCGAGGCTGCGGAACTCGCGGTATCCCTCGGGACCAGCGTCCTTGACGGCGGTCTCGATCCGGTCCAGTTCGCCGCCGAAGAGTGGCACCAGCCAGTCGTCGAGTCGGGCCGGGGCCGGTTCGGTCCGCAGGCTGGTGACGGCGCGTTTACCGAGTGCCGTGCCGGCCAGGCGGCGGGCGGCGCGGTTCGCGGCTCTGGTCGCTTTGCCGGACAGTGGCCGCGGAGAGGGATTCGAAGGCATGGCGCGGGATCCTATCTTTACTCGAAGCCGGGTAACCGGCCCGGCGGACGGTCCCGGTCGCCGGTTCTGTCAATCTGTACCCATGGGGAAAGAAATGCCCCGGGTTGCCGCGGTCATTCCGAACTGGAACTGCCTCGACGATCTCAGGGATTGCATCAAAACGCTTCGCGCCCAGATCGGGGTGGAGCTGGAGATCATGGTTGTGGACAACGGATCCTCGGACGATTCCATCGCCTGGATGCAGGCCGAGCGCATTCCGCATATTCCCCTGCCCAGAAACCTCGGCTTCGCTCCGGCGGTCAACCTCGGCTTTTCGGCGACCACGGCCGAAGCGGTGGCGACGGTCAATTCCGACACCATGCTCGAGCCCGACGCCTTCTCGAAGATGTACGAGGTGCTGATGTCCGACGAGCACATCGGCGGGGTCCAGCCACGGATCCTTTCCCTGGTTCGCGGAGACCGGCTCGATCCGGACGACCCCGACGCCCTGATCTACAGCCTCGGCCAGGCACTCACCGCCGACGGGCGGGCCCGCGAAGACGGAATCGGCCAGCCCCAGGGCGAGCGCGGTTTCGAAGCCCGCGAGATCTTCGGTGTCTGCGGCGCTGCCTGCATGTTCCGGCGCCAGCTCGTGGTCGATCTCGGCGGTTACGACGAGGCCTATTTCGCCTTCTACGAAGACGTTGACCTGAACGTGCGGGCCCGGATTGCCGGGTGGAAGTTTCGGCTGGTGCCTTCGGCGGTCGTCTGGCACGTCGGCAACGCCGCCTGGCACGCCGGCTTCGACCGGCCCGACGCAGAGAACGCGCGGCTGGTCGCGCGCAACCGCATCTTCACCCAGGCCAAGTTCATGCCGCTGCGCGCGCTGCCGCGGGTCACCGTGGTCGAGATCGGCGCCATCTTCAGGGCGATCGCCGCCCGCCGGTTCATTCTCACCCTGTCCGGAAAAGGCGCTGCGTTCCTGCGCTTCCCGGAGATGGTGAAGACGCGCCGGAAGCTGCGCAAGCAGGGCGAGCTCGGACTCGCCCAGGCGTGGCTCGGCGAGAGCCGCCGCGCGCCCGCCGAGGTCCTGAAGCACCCGCTGCCGCCGGTCGGCACCCCGCCCCGGGTCTGATCAGATCCGTCGGCGCCAGTCGTCGAGAAGGTCGAGCAGGCTGATCCACAGCGGGATCTCGGGCTGCCAGCCGATGGTCTTCTGCAGCCGCTTGCCCGATCCGATGACCAGTGGGACGTCCGCCGGGTGGGCGCGTTCCGGGGTCCGCTCGACCCCGACTTCGACCGGCGTGTGCGAAGCGAGGCCGGCGGCGACGTCGTACATCCTGACTCCGGCTCCCGAGCAGATGTTGAAGTTGCCAGTCTCGCCATCCTTGATGATCCCGGCAAGGGCACGGGCCGTGTCGCGCACGTCGGTGTAGTCGCGTCCTGCCTCGGGGTTGCCGATCGCGAGGTCGAGCTTTCTTTCACCACGCTGCTCGGCCAGGGCGATATCGCGCGCGAATTCGGCCGGGGCCTGGGCTTCGGACTGGCCGGGACCGATCTGGTTGAAGACCCGTGCGACCGCGACCCTGAGGTGATTCTGCCGGGCGTACTGCCCGGCGAGGACCTCGGCCGCGGCCTTCGAGGCCCCGTAGGGCGAGGCCGGCCGGCTCGGGTTCACCTCGGCGAAAGGCAGCTCGTCGCCGGTCTCGGGAATTCCGTAGACGCTTGCCGATGAGACCAGGGTCAGGTGCGCCTCGGGAGAAATTCGTCGCACCCCCTCGAGGAGGTTGAAGGTACCCGTGGTATTGATCCGGAAGGCACCGGCCGGATCGGCCCAGGCCTCGCTGACCGATGAACGGCCGGCCGTCATCAGGATCGCGTGAGGCCGGGCCAGCCTCAGGGCATCGTCGACTGACTCCGGAACCTCAAGGTCACAGGCAAAGTCCGTTTCTTCCCCGTCGGTCGAGGTCCCGAGCACGCGGAAGCCGGACTCGGACAGACGGTCGACCGCGTGACGGCCGATGAATCCGGTCGCCCCGACGACCAGTACGACGGACGGGGAGCTCAAGGTGCTACTCGATCTCGCCGATCAACCGGCTTCGACCGGAAAGATCGATCGTCTTTGCGAGGCCATCATTCAGCGACATGGTCGGTTCCCAGCCGAGGATCGACCGGGCGCGGTCGATGTTCGGCTGGCGCACCTGGGGATCGTCGGTCGGCAGTGGCTCGAAGACGATCGAGCTGTCCGAGCCGGAGGCGGCGATCACCGCGTTAGCCAGCTGGAGCAGCGTGTACTCGTCGGGGTTGCCGATGTTGACCGGCATGTGCTCGCCCGACTCGGCAAGGCCGATCAATCCGCGGACGAGGTCGTCGACGAAGCAGAAGGAGCGGGTCTGGCTGCCGTCCCCGAACACGGTCAGCGGCTGGTTCTGGAGGGCCTGGCGCAGGAAGGTCGGGATCGCCCGGCCGTCGTGCGGCCGCATCCGCGAGCCGTAGGTGTTGAAGATGCGGACGATGGAGGTGTTGACGCCCTGCTGGCGGAGGTAGGCCATGGTCAGAGCCTCGGCGTAACGCTTGGCTTCGTCGTAGACGCCGCGCGGCCCGATCGGGTTGACGTGGCCCCAGTAGCTCTCTTCCTGTGGATGCACCTGGGGGTCGCCGTAAACCTCGGAGGTAGAGGCGAGCAGGAAGCGGGCTCGCTTGAACTTGGCCACGCCGAGCATGTGCCAGGTGCCCTGGGCTCCGACCTTCAGCGTGTGGAGCGGCAGCCTGGCGTAGTCGATCGGGCTTGCCGGCGAAGCGAGGTGGTAGACGAAATCGACGGGTTCGTCGACGTGGACTTCCTCGGTGATGTCGTGGTTTAGAAAGGTGAAATCGTCCGAGCGGATGTGCTCGATGTTCTGCAGCGACCCCGTATCGAGGTTGTCGATGCAGATGACCCGGTATCCCTTTTCCAGCAGCTGGTCGCAAAGGTGCGACCCGACGAATCCGGCTCCGCCGGTTACAACACAGGTTGTCATTGACTGATCGTAATGGAGATCCCCTAACCTGAACTTGTGAGCCGGGACATGCCACGAACAATCCGCGCACTTCCCGGCCTGCTTGTGGCGGGTCTGTTGTTCCTGTCCGGTTGCGGTCTGCCGTTCGGCGGCGACGACCGGCCGGCCGACTGGACCGAGGCGCCGGTGGTGCCGGAGATCACTGGCGACCTCAAAGATCAGTTCCTCGAGGACGTCGCGGCTGCGGACATTCACGGCATGCGTCCGGACGTGTTCGCCAAGATCGGCGACTCGAATACCGAGCTCCGCCGCAACCTCTTCGGCTTCGGCTGCTCGGTCGTCGAGTACGGAGACCAGGGAGATCTCGCGCCCACGGTCGAGAAGTTCAAGGAGACCGAGTTCGCCCCCGACCTCGCCCTGCCGGAGTGCCAGCCGGCCAACTCCTTCTCGCGTTTCTCGGCGGCTGCCCGTTCTGGCACCCTCGCCGACTACGCCGCGGTCCCTCTGGACGGCCCACCCAATTCGCTGGTCGACCGGACCGACCGTCGCTGCCGGTCCGGTGAGACCCTGGTCGGCTGCGAGATCCGGGAGATCCAGCCCCGCTACATGATCGCCATGAGCGGGACCAACGACCTCGCTTTCGCAGCCAACCTGGGTGTCGCCGACCCGGAGACCAACATCAGCCTGCACCTCGCCCTGCTGGCGGCTCGCATCCGCCTGGCCGGTTCGGTACCGGTCTTGAGCACCCTCCCCCCGATCTACATCACCAGCACCCCGGACGTCGACGAATGGGGCGAGGTCAAGAAGGCCAACGCCGCGATCTACGAGGCCGGCCGCGACCTCGAGATTCCGGTGATCAACCTCTGGTCGGCCCTCACCGAGGACCAGATGATCGACCACGGCCTTGATACGGACGGGGTCCACCTGAACGTCTACGGAGGGGTCGATTCACCTGATCTGCTGGCCAATTCCGTCAACCTGACTGACGAGGCGCTCCGCTACGGGGCCAACCGCCGCAACCTGATCTGGGTCCAGACCCTGAAAGCGCTCGACGAAGCCGCCGAATCAAAGTAACCCCACCGGGGTTCAAGTGTCAGTTGTCCGCCACAAACCGTGCTGCTGGCTCCATTAAAGGTAGAAGCCGAAAGGTTAAGGATGGCCCAATGCTCAAGACCCCCCTCATGAATGCCACCCGCCGGAAGCTCAGCGCAGCGACCATCCTCTTTGCCACCTTGATCGCCAACCGGCGAAACCGCGCCGTTCCCGCCTGAGTTCGGCACGCTCCTGTCAGAAATCCACTCCGCCGGCCGACCCTGCTTCGCTACCGGGTCTACGTGGCCCGCGACGACTGGATCATGGCCGCGGCCCTGCTCGCCGAGGAGATCGACTACCCCAACTTCAAGGACGAAGTATTGGACACATCACGTCTATATAATGGACACATGAATGCACTTTTTACATTGGCCGAGGAGGTTGGGGTGAACGAGAGGACCCTGCGTCGAGCGGTGAACCGTGGCACCTTTCGGGCCACACGGCCGACACCACGCAAGCTCGATATCTCGCTGGCGGAAAAGGTCTATATACGGCGATCGTGGACGGAGTTGGCCGCACTCAGGGCATCACTCAGAACTGAACCCAATGTGCGATTCGCAATGCTTTTCGGGTCGATGGCTCGTGGTGATTTTGATGATCAAAGCGATATCGATCTGCTTGTCGAGATGCGAGCGACCGAGGCGAGCCAGGGCCTTGACCTGGCATTGAATCTTCAGGCCCGAACAGGTCGTGACGTTGACATCCTCGCTGTAGATCAAGCTTTGGCGAATCCACATTTGCTGATTGCGGCGATGGGGGATGGACGACTACTCGTTGACCGCGATTCTCGCTTCCCGGAGATTCAAGCCGCCAACAGAAAGCTCTTGCGAAGTGCCGCGAGCCGCGACAAGAAGCGCATGGACGACGCGCTCGCGGGCATTGACCGGCTTCTCGGGGCATGAGATGGGTGAGCCTCGCAAGGTTGATACCCAGCGGTGGCGACAGGAAATAACGACGTACCTGAGCGACTTCCCCCGGCAGTTCAAAGCTCTCGAGTATGCGATGTCCGTATTCGGTGACGACTTTGATTTTCAGGAATTCAAAGCGGCATACGAGTCAGCCGATGACATGGAGGCCTACAACCGGGCGCAGGCTCTGGAGCGAGCTGTCTCTCGCGTACAGAACTACGTAGGAGATCTGGCGATTGCCGGCGTGAAGCTTGCCGGGCTCGAGACAACTGCCGCTGACGGTGGGCCGGCGCAAAGAGCTTTTGTGAATCTCAAGGCTGCCGGGGTGATAGATGGCTCGTTAGCAAGGAAACTGAAGAAAGCCCAAGAGGGACGTAAGGACATAGAGCATGCCTACGGGTCGTTGCCTGCTGGTGAGGTCCATCGCGCAGCCCTCCAGGTTCATGAGAGCTCGCTCGACTTCATACGCAGCTACAGGGACTGGATCGAAGAGTTTCGCTAGGAACAGTCGGATGCTGGTTCAGCCCAGGGCGTCGGGACCGGGACCTTCGGTGTGGACGCGTACCGTCAGGTTGTCGATCCGGTCGAGGTCGATCGGATCGATGTCCTCCTCCTCGAGGAAGACCTGCCCGTCGAAGAGGCCGTAGAGCGTGCCGAGCACCTCGCCGCCCTCCTTCAGCTTCAGGTTGATCCGTGCCCCGCGTCCCAGCTTGGGCAGGATGTTCTCGATCTCTTCGCGAGTGGCCATGGCGAAAAGTTACCGGTCGGCCAAGAGCGACCCCGCCTCGCATACGCTGAGTCCATGGCCAGGCTCCCTTACGCAGATCCCGGGACCGCTTCCCCCGAGACCCGGAAGGCGATGGAGGCCTTGCCGCCACTCAACATCTTCCGGATGCTCGCGAACGCCGACACGGCCTTCGCGCCGTTTCTCCAGTTCGGCGGCGCGGTACTCCAGCACCTGGAACTCGATCCCGTGCTCCGCGAACTGGTCATCCTGCAGGTGGCGAAGCAGACCAACGCCGAGTACGAGTGGGTCCAGCACGAGGCGATCGCCAGGGCGGTCGGGGCGGATGAGGAGCAGGTCAGGGCGATCGAAGCCGCGGATCTTGATTCGGACGCCCTCGCCCCGAACGCACAGGCCCTCCTCAAATTCGCTGTCCAGGTCGTCGACCGGGAGCGTGCCGACGATGAGGTCTTCGCCGCGGTCAGGGAGCACTTCCCGCCGCGCCAGATCGTCGAAGCGATGCTCACAGCCGGCGAGTACCTGATGCTGGCCCGGGTGATGACCCACCTCGACCTCGAACTCGACGACGCCGTCGGACCCCAGGACCTCGCCGCCGCCGGAGGGCGCCTGAACGACTGAGCGGCCAGGACCTCCATACCGGCTCCGCCCAGGCGGTGGCTCCGCCGTTCGAAGTTAGCCGCAGTTCATAAAGAGCATGCAATTTGCGAACGATTCATGATCCTCGCAATTTGCGGGAAACGGGCTGGTTAGCCGGGGGAGAGATTTCTGAAACGGTGGACTTAGTGCTGCATATGTCGACATATGGCAAGCAAGCGCGCGGGTTCGGGACCTCTGCTGGGGCGAAACTCGGTGGTTCGAAAACCGCGGCGGGAGGGAATGCAAATACCGCAAGTGTTTTCGTTCGTGTGCTGGAAATCCCAGGAGGAGATTGATGGGCCAGACAGAGGAAGCGCCTCCCAAGCCGGGGCGCCTGGGGCGGGTCGACCGCCATGAAGCCGGCAACGACCTGGCTCAGAGAAAGCGTGCCGCAGTCGAGCTGATCCACCGGCATGACACGGCTCTCCGCAGTTCCGCCCGCCGTTATTCGATCTGCGCTGACGACGCTGACGACGCCTATCAACGCGGCATCGAGATCCTTCTGTCCAAGGCGCCGACGATTGATGTTCGCCAGCTGCTTCCATGGGCCCGGACGGTCATCAAACACGAGGCGCTCGCGATCCGCAAGAGCCGGGAACGCACCCTCGGACGGCCGGCCTCGGCCTACCGGGAAGATGAGTCCGAGGACTGGGTCAATCTCATCCCGTCGGCCTCCGATGGCCCCGATGAACGAACGGTCAAGCGCGAGAAGGTGGCGCGCAGCCGCGAGGCGCTGTCACGGCTGAAGCCACACGAACTCAAGGCCCTGACCATGCTCGCCGAGGGTTATTCCTATGCGGAGATCGCCGATATCAACCGATGGACCCGAACCAAGGTCAACCGTTGCCTAGCCGAGGGCCGGCAGCGGTTCCGGTCGGTATTCAGCGACAGCGAAGCCGGCGAGCTCTGCGCTGAATTCGAACCGCAAATTTCCGCGTGCTGCGACGGGGAGATCGCGTCGGACCAGTTGTCTCAACTGCAGGACCACCTCGCGACCTGTGGCCATTGCCGCGCGACGCTCCGCGCCTACCGCGCCGTACCCAGAGCGGCTGCCGCACTTCTGCCACTCGCTCCGGCGAGTCAGACCCTCTGGGAGAGGATCCAGGAAGTTGTGGTTACAGCTCAGCTGAAGCTGCAGGGGCTGGGCCGGGGAAGCGACCCTTCGATGACAAGTGTGGCCGCGAGCGGAGGAACCCGGGGTGCCGGTGCGGCAGCATTGGCGAAGGTCGCGACCATCTGTGTCGGTACGGCGGGCGGTGCCGCGGCGTGCGTCGCAACCGGAGTGATTCCAGTACCCGAAATCCTGCCTAACCACAACCAGCGGCCGGCAATCTCCCGCCCGGCGGATCGGCCGCAGCCGGCGATGGCGAGCAAACCGGATCCCGCCCGGCTACCGGAAGCCTCATCGGCTGAAGCGGGCAACTCATCGCCGCAGCCGGCGAAGCAGGTCAAGACGAGCGAACAGGTCCAGAACGGCGCACCAGCCCCGGACCCGACACCGACCGAAGCGGAGTTCACCCCCGAGGTGGCGGGGACCGCAGTCACGTCGAGTGCACCGGCACCACCGGCGCCGACTACAAGCAGCGTGCCCGTGGGCGGCGGCGGAGGGGAGTTCGGACCTTGATGGGGGAAAACCTGATTAGGCGGTTGTCGTGTGCTGCGGTTGTCTCGGCAGCGGCCTTACTGTCAGGCGCTGCAGCTCCACCTGCCGAAGCTGGCGAGTACTCGGTGAGGCAGTGCGTTGGCGCAAGCCAGCAAGATTTCTTTGGCGAATACGTCTTGATAGGTAACGATCGTGTTGACGTGGTGAGCGGTTGCACTACCGCGGGCGCTGGAAAGATCGGCGTCTACCAGGACCGAAGTGGAACACGACTCAAGAACGGCGAGGGCGGCCAGTTCATCTGGGACACACCGGAAGGTGTTGAAGTATTCGGCACGGTTTTCACTTCGCGACTCAACGACATCAACGGCATAACGGCGCGGTTGCTCGGTCCGAGCGGGGATTTTGGTGACATCGAGCTCGATGAAGGCATGCCGCACGACGGACAGCAGCGGACGACCCGCTGGACCAACCGAAGCCAGCCTAGGAGCATCATCGTTGCCAGGCTGGATTGTAAATGGGCGGACGGCTGCGCCAACGCCGAAGGCGGGCCCAAGTCCTACTTCGAAGTTACCGACGCCGAGTTCAAGAGCCGCGACTTCATCAAGCCGACGGTTGCGGGGTCGGGATTTCTGTGGGCTTGGGGCAACGACTGGAAGTGGCATCACGGCAACGTTGCTTATCGCATCGACGCCAGTGACAAGGGGGCCGGAGTGGCCTCCACTTTCCTTCTCGTCAACGGTTTGAGGGTCGAGCTCGACGCCGTCGTCTGCAGCGGTGACCGGTCAACTTACGCCAGCCGCTTTGCCCCATGTCCCGGAAGCGTGGTCCGGGCCGCCGCGGCCAACACCGCGCAGGCGCCGTTCCAGGAGGGAACGAACGTAGTCGAGTTCTGTACCGCGGATTACGCCGCGTCGCCGGACGAGGCGAACCGAACGTGTACGGCGGGCCGGGTGGTCTTCATCGACAACGTTGCGCCGGCAGCCCCGATCGACCTGCGTCCGGTCGGCGGAACCGATTGGCGACCGGAGAACGGTTTCGAGGTCGTCTGGCGGAACCCGGGCGGAGCCGGGTCGAATATCGCCGAAGCCGATTTCCAGGTGATCAGAATCGCCGACAACACGGTAATTGACACGCGTACGGCCACCCTGGGCGCAACCCCGGCGTTGCCGGTACTCAACCTGCCTCAACCCGGCGAGTACAGGGTCGAAGTCAGGCTGCGGGACGGCGCCGGCAATCTCGGATCTCCAAACTCGACGACGCTCCGCTTCGACGATGCCCGGCCCGGCGACGTGGTTCCGGAAGTCCCGCCCGGCTGGATCTCCGCCGACGAGCTGCCCTTCGAACAGGAGATTGAAAGAGCGGAACCTGGCGGCCCTTCCGGGGTCGGGGGCTACGCGTTCGCCGTTTCCCGTACGGGGCCGGTTGCCCCCTGTCCGACCGGCGTCTGCCAGCCGCTCGAGCTTTCCTTAAACGCCGGAATCGATGACCGGGTAGCCGAGCTGAACGATCTTTCCGAGGGCAGCCACTGGGTCTCCGCCGTGGCGGCATCGGGCGCCCGGGTCGCCTCTGAAGCGGTGGGCACAAGGGTCATCAAAGTTGACAAGACTGATCCGGTGACCAAGCTGGAAGGGCTACCGGGCGGCTGGGTCAACCAGCCGGTGACCTTGACGGCGTTGGCCAGCGATTCAGCTTCCGGCATGACGCCCAAACCGGGCGATGACGGAGATCCGGTCACGGTCATCCGCGCCGGCGACTCTGCGCCCTACGAGGTTCCCGGTAGTTCGGCCGTATTCACGGTCGCCGACGAGGGGGCGACCGGGGTTGAATACTGGGCGAGAGATCTTGCCGGGAATTTGAATGATGGCCTTGCGGCCGGAGAAGGGGAGAGCCACGCCAGGCCCGGCACCGCCACGGTTCGCATCGACCGCCGGCCTCCGCGGATCGAATTTCACCGGCAGCGGGATCCGCTGGATCCGGAAATGATCCGGGCTACGGTCCTGGACAGCGATTCCGGACTTGACTTCGGATCCATCTCTGTTCGTCCCCTTGGAGTGGACGGAGAGTTCACGGAGCTTGAAACTGAGGAAAGCGGATCGATGCTGCTCGCACGAATCCCCTCCGATGACCTGCCGAGCGGCAAGTACACGATCCGCGCCGAGGCCCGTGACCGGGCCGGCAACCTCGTCGACACAGCCTCGAGCGGATCGGGCATGGTGCTCAAGCTTCCCCTGAAGAAACCGGTCCGGCTTACGGCGTCAATCGTCAGGGGCAAGCGATTCGCCAGGAAGTCGCTCGCCGACTACGACAGCGCGGTGCGGGTCGGAGGACGGCTTTCCCGTGACGGCAGGGCGTTGTCGGGAATCAGCCTTCTTGTGGAAGAGAAGTTTGCGACGGGATCCCGCCGGAAGAAGAGGTCGAGCCGAGTCAGGACCGACGGCACCGGTCGCTACGCGCTCGCGGTCAAGCCCGGACCGTCGCGTGCAATCAGTATTCGCTATCCGGGAAGCCGGGTCAATCAGCGCACATCGAGCCGGGAGCTTTCTCTGACTGTTCGCGACCGAACCACGTTCCGGATCGAGCCGAGGGTTCTGCGCAATCGCGGCAGGGTCCGCATGACGGGTTCGGTCCAGGGCAAGGGCGCCCTTCGGCCGGCCCGTGGCAAACTCGTGGCGATTCAGTACTTCGATCCTTCCCGCGCACGATGGAGGCCGGTCGAGGTGCTGCGGGCGAACCGCCGCGGCCACTTCCGGTACAGCTACCGGTTCCGGACGATCGACTTCGCGCAGCGCATTCTGTTCCGCGCGGTTTCGCTGCCGGAAGCGGGCTGGCCCTTCAGCCCCTCGACTTCACGCCGCCAATCGGTCATTGTTTACCCGGCAGACTGATTCGGCAGGAGGAGGCAGGTCATGAAAAGAGTTCCGAAACCATCCCCGGCGATGGTGGTGGCGATGATCAGCCTGATCGTGGCGATCGGCGGCACGGCTGTGGCGCTACCCGGCAGGCGAACTGTCGGCAGTGACGACCTGCGCACGGGTTCGGCCGGCGCGAGGGCGATGGGCGCCGCGATTCTCGGGCACTCACAGGTGTTCCCGTCGACCGACCCGGTGGCGGGTGACGGGGTATTCACCGAGACCGAGGGTTCGATTCGTTGCCCGGCCAAAGCACCTTTCGCTTTCGATCCTTCGATTGGCAACATGGGACCCCGCGCGTTTGAACTCCGTCGGAACGCCTTACCAAATCGCTGGGGTGGCCCGGTGGGCTACCGGTTCATTGTTAGCAGCGACGAAGGCCCCGATTTGGGCTTTACGATGATCGTCAACTGCCTGCCCCAGCGCTGAACTCCGGCTAGACCTAGCGCCCCGCCGACCGTGGAGCTCACTTATATCCGGAGTTAGTTGACGCGCCTACTTGAACCTGTTGGCCGAGTTCCGAAGACTCTTCAGCGAGGATGGAAAGCGCATGAATCGTGTGCTTCATGTTATCTGGACTGTCTTCCATGCGATCTACTTTCCAGGACTCAACCCAATCCTCAGGAGTAAATCCGGTTTCTGATTTGAAGCTATCCCGTGCTTCGCTGATGCTCATCTCAGGCTCAGGAAGTCCTACGGGAGGCCCTTCACCCCGGAGCCTCGCGCGATATGCGAGCAACGCCGGCCTCGGAGAATCAGCGAGATGGCCCATAACTTTTCCACCTTAAATACCAACGGCCCCAATAAAGGGGCCGTTGGCGAGGGAGGAGAGGTAATACATCGACTGACGGGTTATGAGGTCAGCCGATCTTCTCCGGTTCAGCTGCTCTCCGCAGCCGGCCGGGCTAAGTGGATCTAGACCAGCGTGGTGATCTGGTCCGTGACCTTGTTGACGAGCTCCTGGGCCTTCTTGCCCTGGGTCTCAGCGGCCTTGGTCACGACATCAACGCGGGTCTCGATGTTCTTCGAGACGTCCTTGTTGGTGGTCCTGATCTGCTTTTCGACCGTCTTCTGCTGCTTGCGAACCTGACGCTCGAGCGAAGTGCGCTGCTTCTTCGCCTGCGTGGTCGCCTTGCGACGGGCGGTGGTGCCACGACGCTCGGCACGCTTGAAGGTCTTGGTCAGTTCAGCGCGGTAGCTCTTGACCTTCTTCTCGGCGGTGGCCTGATCGGTCCACGGCTCGACGAGCTCGGAAACCTTCTCGGAGATGTTCAGGGCGGCACCGACGGGAACGTCAACGGCGGTCTTGGCGGCCTCGCGGGCGGCTTCGACAGTCTCGGTCAGACGGCTCTTGGCGGTATCGGCGTCGAGCTGGGCGGCGTGGGTGGCCTTGTGGGCGGCTTCCGAACGCAGCTGAGAAGCAGTGCGCGGCTTGGCCGTGCTCTTCGCGGCAGACTTGGTGGTCGACTTCTTGGCGGTGGCCTTGGTCGAGTTCTTCTTGGGGGCCTTCTTGGGGGCCTTCTTGGCTGTGTTAGGGCTCATCGTGTTTGCTCCTTGGGGTTGTTGTAAAACAGATTACTTATTAGTAAGGATGTTTGAAGTGTAGCACTTATACGAACATCTGTTCTCTTTTGTTCGTGTGCGTCGGTCACACAAGAGAATCCGTCTCCTGAAGCCAAATGACCGTGCAAAGCGGCAGGTGACGAAGATCAGGGAGCTATTTACTCCCCGATCTTCGTCAGTGCAGACGGTCTTTGTTGGCTCAGCCGCGGCTGTTGAGGAGGGTCTCGAGACCCCCCGGGGTACTCGCCCCGGTCACGTCGAAACGCTGATCGAGGTCGAAGCCGACCTCGGAGAGGCCGTCTTCGCCGAGCTCGATGAAGGCGCCGGCCTCACGGGCGATCAGCTGCGCGGCGGCGATGTCGACCGAACGCGAAGGATGCGGTGTGACCATTCCGTCTAGTCGGTTGGCCGCTACATAAGAGAGGGTGATTGCCAGCGAGCCGACGCAGCGCAGGCGGTAGATCTCGCCCTGCAGCTTCTCCAGCAGGGGGATGATCGCGCCGGGCTCGGCGCCTTCGACTCCGACCAGCTCCAGGGGCATGGGGCCGGGGATGACCTTCAGCTCGCGCTCGTTGAGGAAAGCCCCCTTGTCGGTCTGGGCCCAGTACTCCTCGTCGGGACCGAAGTCGTAGACGTAGCCGAATTCGACCGCGGCCATGTTCGGGGCGGAGGCGACCGCGATCGAAAGGCTGTGGTTGGGCAGGGTCTTCCGCACGTTGAGCGAGCCGTCGATCGGATCGATCACGACCCAGCTCTCGCCGCCGCCGTTGAACTGGACGGTTCCGCGCTCTTCCGAAATCGCCGTGAACTCGGCACCCTGCTCGGCAAGCTCTTCGAGCTCAGCGAAGACGACGTCCTCGCACTGGCGGTCGAGTACGAGCGTGCGGTCGCCGCCTTCACCTATGCCTTCGTACTCGTCACGGTCCTGGACGGTCACGCTGCCGGCGAAGAGTTTCTTCTGCTCTTCGACGATACGGCGGCAGATATCCAGCCAGTTGGCCGAGATCGGAGGGGATGTCTGGGGGGAAGTCACCCGGCGCATGCTATTCACAGTCACGTGTCGGGCGGTCTGGTCGGGTACTTTTGGCTTGTGAGTCCTGATCCCCAGTCCAGCGATCCGATACCCGAACCGGGCCCGGCCCAGCTACCCAAGATCGAACACGGCTCCGGACCCCTGCTGATCGAAGGTGGGGCCGGGGTCGGCAAGTCGGCCGCGCTCGACGCCCGGGTTGCGGCGCTGGTCTCCGGCGGACTTGATCCTTCGCGCATCGCGGTGATCACCTCGACCCGGAACGCCGCGGCCGAACACCGCTCTCGGCTGGAGGCCCTGCTCGAACCGCCTTACGAAGAACTTGTCGTCGCCACCTGGGAGGACTTCGCCGAACGGCTCCTGCGCGACTGGCCCGCCGCCGCCGGGCTCGACCCGGGCTTCGAGGTCGTCGGCCCGGCCGAGCGGCTGGCGATGCTGCTGGTCCGGTTCGACTCGCTTCCGCTCCGCCACCACCAGATCCGCGGCAACCCGACCGGCTTGATGACCGGCCTGCTCCGCCGGATCGATCGCCTGAAGAGCGATGGTGTCTCGGCGGATGACCTGCGGGCTATCGCTGCGGATGAAGGCGAGCCGGACGCCAGCCGCACCCTCGAGGTTGCCGAGCTGATCGAAATCCACGACCGGATGCTGGCCGACCTCGGATCGATCGATTCGAACGACGCCTGCTCCCTGGCCGCGGCGATGCTGGCCGGCCACGAGTCCGTCCGGCAGCAGGTCGCGGCGCAGTTCCCGCATCTGGTCGTCGACGAGCTCGAAGACCTTTCTCCGGTGCGCTCCGAATTGCTGGCCGGTCTGATCGGCGGTGCCGAGTCGCTGGTCGCCGCGGCCGATGAGTCCCGGGCGCTGGCTGCCCCCGGGGCGGTGGATCGTTTCGAAGCGATTGCCCCCGGGCTGGTCAAAGTGACCGCGGCCGAGTCCCGTCGGCTCGGGCCGGACTCGGTGGATGCCGCCCGCGCTGTGCTCGCCGGTGGCGGGATCGCCGTCGCCGAGGATTGGCATGCAGGGGACGGCACCACCTCCGTACGGTTCTGGCGATCGGGCGGCGCCCAGGCCGAGGCCCAGGCAGTCGCCCGCGAAGTCGAGCACGCCGTCAGCGAAGGCGCTGCCCCCGAGACGATCGCGATCACGGTCAAGGATCTGAATCGCGACGGCGGCCTGCTCGCCTCGGCCCTGGCCGAGCGCGGTGTGCCGGCCACGGTCGGCGGTGGAGCGGCGCTCTTCCGACAGCCCGAGGTCCGCGACACGATCGCATGGCTGCGGGGGCTGACCGACCCGGACGACGCTCCGGCGGTGACTCGCGCGATCACCCGGCCGCCGATCGGGCTGCGCTCGGTGGACCTCGCCAAGCTGACCGTGATCGCGCGTCGCCGCAAGCTCGACATGGTCTCGGCCTGCGACGCCGCGTTGGAGAGCCCGCAGATCTCCCCCGAGGCCCGCCAGCGGATCGAAGCTTTCCTCTCCTTATATAGAGCCGCCGCGGGCGCGCTCGACGGGCACCGGCCCGATGTCTTCGTCCGGCGACTGATCGAAAGGGTCGGTTTCCGCCGGCAGCGCCTCTTTGCCGCCAAGCCCGAGACCGCCGAGCGGCTGCTCGGCCTCTCGCGCCTGGCGGAGATCGCGACGGCCTGGGCCCGGCGGGACCCGAACGGCTCCACCCGTGAGTTCACGAAGTACCTCTCAGCATTGGCCGACACCGGCCTCGAGGTGACCGGAAGCCGCGGGGCGGCGGTAGGTTCGGTTCAGATCGTCGCCTACTCGGAGGTCAAGGGCCGGGTCTGGTCGCGGGTGTACCTGACTGGACTCCACCGGGCCGACGACGAGGACCGGCGGGCGATCGCAACGGCGATCGCCTCGGCCGACGACGGCGTCGTGCTCTCCCGGGTCGAGACTCCGGCGGAGGGCAGCAGCCCGTCCGGCCCGTTCGAGGATGCCTTCAAGGTTGTCGGCGGCCTCGAGGAAGTCCACGAGGAAGAACTGTTCGGACCGGCAGAGGACCTCCACGCGACCTACCGGATGATGCGCGACGAAGTGCTCGAAGCGTCCTGGAAGGCCGGGCGTGAATTGAGCGAGCCGCGCCTCGACACCGCGATCGACGTCAACCGCGCGATCACCCGTTACCTGGAGCTGCTCAAGCTGGCGGCGCTCGCGCAGCGGCCCGGCGGCACGGTCGACAGCGAGTCGATCGAAGCGATCAACGGGTTGCTGGCCCAGGTCGCCACACCGGAGCAGCTGGCCGAGCTCACCACCTCGACCCTCGACCCGTACCTGCTGGCCAACGAGCGCGACCGGGGCCTGCGCCAGCGGCTGATCGATTCGAAGACCGAGCCCTCGCTGGCCGCGTTCCTGCCGAAGCGCGGCGGGGACCTGCGCCTCTCGGCCTCGGATGTCGACCTCTACCTCACCTGCCCTCTCAAGTACAAGTTCGCGCGTGTGTTCGGCATTCCCCAGGCGCCGACCATCAACCAGCGCTTCGGCATCCTGATCCACAACGTCCTTCAGCGGTTCCACGATCCGAAACTCACCGACACGGGCGACCAGGGCCTCGACCTGCTGATGTCGCTGCTCGAACAGGGCTGGCGCCGGTCCGGATTCGGCGATTCGAACGACGAGCTCCAGTTCAAGGACCGCGCCTACGCGGCGATGGAGAACTACTGGCAGACCGAGAGCGCCTCGGACTCGCAGCCGGTCTGGCTGGAGCGCCAGTTCGAATTCAAGATCGGGCCGCATTACGTGCGCGGCCGGGTCGACCGGGTGGACCGCCGCGGCGATGGTGGTTACGAGGTCATCGACTACAAGACCGGCATGAAGGTGAACACCGAACGGCTCGGCGGCGACATCCAGCTGGCGATCTACCGGATCGGTGCGGCCGAGGCCTGGGACCTCGAGGTCGACAACGGCAGCTACTACTACGTGCTCGACGGCGAGAAGGTGAACATCGAGGCGGGCCCGGATGAAGCCGAGCGGATCGACCGCACAGTGCGTGAGGTCGGCGACGGCATCCTCAGCCAGGACTTCGAGCCACGCCCGTCACCCGGGGTCTGCAGCTGGTGTGACTACCGGCTCGTTTGTCCGGCGGCAGAGGCCTGAGCCCGGGCTTCGCTGACCTGTTCGCCGAGGGTCGTCTGCGTCTCGGGGCTTGTCGCCCTCCGGTTGACGATCGTCGTCATCTCCGGGGCCAGTCCCATCGTCCAGTATTCCCAACCGTCGAGCTCGTAGTACCGGTAGGTCCTCGTCCCCCATTGGGCCGGCTTGCCCTGCTCAAGGGTCAGCCGGGCGAACCATTCGAACTCGGCATGCCCCATCGCAGTGGTTTGATGTCCATCGGCATTGCTGAGGTCTCGCACCGTGTACTGGTGAGGGGCGTCGAGCATGGTCTTCGCCAGGCGCCACCCTGACTCAGCCACGAACTTCTCCGGGGTCAGTTGATCCAGGTCGGACCGGTGACGGGTGAGCTCGCATGCGCGGCACACATGAACATCATCCGGGTAGGACCCGTCCAGGTTCAGCTCCCCACATATAACGCACGACCTCATACGGCCGAGCCTAGCGATGCACCAGTTCCGTTAGACACATCACCATTTGGCGAGAGGGGGGCGGTGTGTCGACCCGAAGGACATAGCGGGGACCCGCTATGTCCTTCGGGGGGACGCCCGGATTCTGGAGCGAGTGGCCGCTTGAGGAGGTCAGATCGCGGTGACGGGGATCGCTCCGGCATCCCGGATCGCCTTGTCGCTCGCGCCTTCGAGTTCGCCTAGCGGCGTGTAGGCGAGCGCGTCGAGGTCGAGTCCGATCGCCTGCGCGTCGACGCTGTCGAGTCGTTCAGTGAGGTCCTTGGACGCGAGGATCGCCCCGTTTTTGGCGGCGGCTTCGATGCGGGCACCTTCGTTCATCTGGTCGCCCAGCGCCGTGACCTCTAGGCGCCCGCGGGTGGCGACTTGACCCACCATCAGCGTCGCACCCCAGTGCACGCCGACGTTCAGCTTGACCGTGACGTCATCGGGACCGAGGTGTACGGCCCCATCGCGAATTGCCCGTGCGGCCTCAATCGCCGCTCTCGCCGTTGCGGACTCCGAGCCTTCGAAGTCCTCGGCCAGAAACAGCGCCGAGCCGCCGTCGCCGGCATGTTTGCCCACGATCCCGTCCCGGTCGACTGTGGAGGAGTCGATCAGGTCAGTGAGGTCGCGGATCAGTTCGAAGTAGGCCCTCGACGAGAGGTGCCGCGAAAGCACGCCGGAGGCCTCCAGGTCCGCGAACAGGATCGCGGCCGGACGACGGGCCGGCTCGCTGACACGGTTCATGCGCTCGAACAGCCGCTCATCTCCGCGGCCCAGCAGCGCCATCAGGCTCTCGGGCATTGCGCTCCGTGACAGATGCAGGACCCCGAGGAACCGTCCTTCGTCGTCATTCAGCCGCAGGTGGATCTGGTTCGCGTCGCCGAGCACGAATCGGCGAAATCGCAAGTCAGGGGAAAAGGAGAGTCTGTCGTACCACGCGCGCGGCGGTATCTCGATCGGTTCGATGGCGGCGGCTGCCTCGCCGGTCGGGCCAAAAGCCTCGTCGAAGCTCGCATCGCCCGGCTCCAGGTAATACCGCATGATCGGTGCGTTGTGCCGGAACCATTCGACACCGCTTTCCTCCGTGGTTCGCATGACATCCAGTTCGGACCCGTCGGTGCTCCGACGGATGAGCGACATGCCGTACAGGCGGCTCGCCTCCTCCGACGTCACACCCAGGAACTTCGCCGTCTCCGTAGAGATGAATACGGCGCCGAAGCTCGAGTCGAAAATCTCTGCCGCCCCGCCGTAGCTCTCGATCGCAAGTGCGAGCTCACGCAGCTCGGGATGCTCAGGAAGCTGTGGGACGTACGGCGCGTCGTCAAGCATAGGCGCACACTATCCGCACCCTCGGTGGGACTCCGGTTTCGAAAGTGACCTTCGTAGATACGCAGCGCAGCCGAACGCGGGCCGATCGCGGCTCCCCGGATAGGATCGGTCGATGCCCGATCAGGAGTCATACCCGCTGCCCGAGGACCCGGCGCTCACCGACGCGGCGCGGGCAATCGGGGACGCCGGCCACTGGGTTGGGTCGTCGACGACCGCTGGCGGGTGGTCTGGGCCAGCGATGACGTTCGTCTGTCGTTCGGCGCTCTCGTCGAATTAGCATCGTTCCCGATGGGCTCGTTTCTGCTTGGACCGGAATGGCTCCGGAATAGCAAGGAATGGCGGATGGGCTCCAACAGCATCGCCATCAATCGTCTCTTTTTTCGCGGCGTCGGCGGTCTGATGCTCACCGACACTCCCGGCGGGCGCGATGAGTTGAGAGAACTTGTCGACCCCACGCTGCGCGACATCGTCGACGAGCTGACCCCGGCCGAGGGCACGATGCTGGCCTTCACCACCGAGGGGTTCGGAATCGACGGTGCCGGTGACATCCCGGTTGTCGCCACCCGCATCCGCGACGCCAACGGCCGACTCGCCGGCACCGCGCTGTTCAGCAAGCCTGCCCCAGGCATGGCAATGCTCTCCGCGATGACATTCACCGCCGACCTCAGGCACGTCGAGCGGATGGGACTCGTAGCAAAGGCCGGCCGGCGGCCCGCAGCGATCCTTTTCGCCGACCTGGAAGCGTCCTCGGCGCTCTCCCGACGTCTATCGACCGCCGGTTACTTCAAGCTCGGGCGCCGGCTGGTTCGCGCCGCCGATCAGTGCGTTGTCGACGCCGGAGGCCTGGTCGGGCGTCACGTCGGGGATGGCGTCGGCGCCTTTTTTCTTGCCGAGACAGCCGGATCTGAATCGGCTGCTGCACAAAATTGTATCGTCGCCGTCCGCACCCTGCGTAAAGCGCTCGACGAGGTCGCCGAGCGCAGTGACCTGCAACCCGAGGATGTCATCCTGCGCTTCGGCCTGCACTGGGGAGCGAACCTCTACGTCGGCAACATCAGCACCGTCGGACGCTCCGAGGTCAACGCGCTCGGCGATCAGGTCAACGAAGCCGCCCGAATCGAGGCCTGTGCCAGCGGCGGCCGTGCGCTCGCCTCCAAAGACCTGATCGAGCGCCTCGAACCAGACGCCGCAGCGGACCTCGATCTGGAACCGGATCGCATCATCTACACCGCTCTGGGCGACCTGTCGACGGCGACCGAGAAGGCCCGCCGCGACGCCGCGGCGATAGCCGTGTGCGAGGTCTGAGACAGAGGCGGGTCTGACGCCGTCAGGCCCGGGGTCGGAGTCCTGCCAAGTGCCACGGTTCGAAAGCGAAGTCCCTCTCGACCTCTACTCAGACGCTGGGGACAGCAACCGGCTCGGCGGGTGAGTCGGCCTCTTTGCCGACCAGATAAAGCCTCCAGGAGCCCGGTACGCCTTTCAGTTCGCGCTCGCCCCTGTCTTCGAACTGAATGCCGGATCCGACCACCAGGTCCTTGACCGTCGATGAGACCACCACTTCGCCGGCGTCAGCGGTGGCGCTGACCCGTGCACCGATGTGGACCGCCATGCCGGCGATATCGTCGCCGATGAACTCGCACTCGCCGGTGTGTATCCCGGCCCGGATCTCGATCTCCAGTGGTCTGACCGCCTCGGTCAAATCGCTGGCACAGTTGACTGCCCTGGTCGGGCCGTCGAAAGTCGCCAGATAGCCATCGCCGGTGCTCTTGATCGGCCGGCCACCTGACCTTTCGACCAACTTGCGGGTGAGCTCATTGTGTCGCTCCAGTACCTGCCGCCAGCCGGTATCCCCAAGCTCGCCGGCCCGCTCGGTCGAGCCGACGATGTCGGTAAACATGACCGTCGCCAGGGCGCGCTCGGCCACCGGCGCGTGGCGGGTACCGGTGACGAACTCCTCAATCTCGCCGAGGATGGCAGCCGAGTCGCCGATATGCATCCAGTGATCAGAGCCTTCGAGTTCGACAAATCGCGCGTCGGGGATCTGTTTGGCCATTTCACGAGCGCCTTCGATCGGGATAGCTTCGTCGCGTCGGTGAAGTACGAGCGTCGGGACGCGAACGTTTGGCAGTACGTCGGTGACGTCGGTTTCGTCAACGGCGGCCATTATGCCCCTGGCCATTCTCGGGCTGGCTGCACTCCGTTCATAAACACCGATCAGGGCCTTCTGCTCCGGGTCCCCGGCGATCGAAGGCGCGAACAGGTCGACCGAATGTCCCTCTCCCCAATTCTGGAGATAGTTCCTGACCATCCGGACGAGATCTCCGGACGAAGAGGCAAGTGCGGCGCCGTTCGGGAAACTTCCGTAAATAATCAGTCCCGCTGTGCGTTCGGGATAGGTGGCCGCAAACAGAACCGACATCGACCCTCCTTCGGAGTAGCCGAGCAGCGTGGCCCGCTTGGAGCCGACCGCGTCCATGACTGCGCGCGCATCCTCCATCCGCTCCTCCAGGGTCGGGACCCCGAATACCGGGTCGGAGAGACCGGTGCCCCGCTTGTCGAACCGGATCAGCCGACAGAAAGAGGAGAGCCTTTCGAAAAAACGAGCGTTTTCGGGAGAGCCCCAGTCCATCTCAAGGTGGGAAACAAAGCCCGAGACGATCACCAGATCGCTCGGCCCCTCACCGGCCACCTGATAGGCGATGTTCGCGTCCCCGTTGCGGGCGTACTGGGTTTTCGGGGCCATGGTGGACGGAGCCTACCCGCTTTGGTGCGAGGGTCCGCCGATCTGGCGGCTGACCATCCTGTTCACCGACGCGGTCCTGCCTCTCGATGTTTGCAAACTGCGACTACTCCACGATCCGGAAACCACTGCCCCGGCCTCAACCACAAAGACCCCCTGGCGAGAGGGGGCGGTGTGTCGTCCCGAAGGACATAGCGGGGACCCGCTTTGTCTCTCGGGGAGACGTCCGGATTCGACTTCTAGAGCTTGACCATCACGGCCTGGCGGGTCGTCTCACCGCTGGGCCGGGTGGCCGTTACGAAACCCTGAGCGTTAGGCCTACCATAGACACCGACCAGGGCCTTCTGCTCAGGGTCGTGGCCGATCGAGGGCGCGAACAGATCGGCCGTATGCCCCTCACCCCAATGGCGGAGAAAGTTCGCGGTTATCCGCGTGATCTCGGACGAGGAAGCAAGCGGGGTGCCATTCGGGAAACTTCCGTAAATAATCAGTCCCTCTGTGCGTTCGGGATAGGTGGCCGCAAACAGAATCGACATCGGCCCTCCTTCGGAGTAGCCGAGCAGCGTGGCCCAGGTGAGACCCTGACTGACAACATCAGCCGCTTCCTGGCAGGAGAGAAACTCGAGGGCAGCTACGACGGTCACGTCAACTGCTTCATCGAGACCGGCTTCCACAAGGCCCTGCTGATCGATTTCAACTACGAAGTCGAGCCGCTCCCGGGCCGGTATCCGAACCGGGCCGGTCCGCTCCCTCTGTTGCAGGAGTCGCGGCTGAACCACCTCGCTAAGCTTGCCTTTCAGCCTTTCTACTGGCACGCCCTGCTCCCGGGCCGGGACATGCCGGGAAAGGTGCCCAGATGTCAATGTCCGGCAAGCAGCCGGTCGCGAGCATTAAAGGAGACGACGGATGAGCACCGCCACCTACGCAGACACGCCGGTCGAAGTCGATGCTGAAGGCTTCATGACTGACCCCGATCAGTGGAACGAACTGATCGCCGAGCAGATCGCCGCCGAGAACGGAGTAGATTCGCTCACCGACCACCACTGGATGGTGGTCAACTACATGCGGAAGGCCTACCTGGAAGACGGCGCGGCACCTTCGATCAGAACCCTCGGCAAGGCATCCGGAGTCCCGATCAAGGAGCTGTACCAGCTGTTCCCCAAGGGACCTGCGAAAAAGGCGGCCAAGATCGCCGGTATCCCCAAGCCACGCGGCTGCATCTAGGAAGCGACGAAATGAGATGAGCGAACTAGCTGAAATGAAAGAGTCGGTCGCACAGGCCGAGGCCGACGGCGCCGAACCGATCAAGAAGGTCTCGGTAATCATCTCCAAGGGCTCGCTGGAGGGCATCTACCCGGGCCTGATCATGGCCAATGGAGCCCGCATGGAGGGAATCGAGGCCAGCGTCTTCTTCACCTTCTTCGGCCTGGACGCGATCAACAAATCCAGGAACGAAAACATCAAGGTCTCGACCGTCGGGAACCCGGGTCTGCATCTGGCCACCATTGTCGGTGGCCTCCCCGGAGTGTCGTCGATGGTTACCAGGAAGCTGGCCGGGGAGATGGAGAAGCTCGACATCCCGCCGGTTGCCGAATTCGTCGAAATGATCTCCGACTCCGGAGCTCCGCTCTACGGGTGCAAGGCTTCGGTGGATCTGTTCGGGCTGAGCAAAGACGACTTCGTCCCCCAAGTCGACGACATCATCACGGTCGGCGAGTTCTACGACTACGCCGCCGGCGGCCAGATCATCTTCACCTGACCGCCGTTAGAAAACCGCTAACGCTGTCGCGCCGACCGGACGGTGATCGCCTTCTTCACGGTCTGGGACCCGCTACTTGTCTCGGTCCTGCTGCTTCAGGAACCTTTGGAACTCCATGGCGATCGAGTCGCCGCTGGGGACTTCGATGTCGGATGAGTGGCGCTCGCGCTGTTCGCTTTCGATTCGGCTGACCAGTTCTTCGACCTCGGGGTCGGCGGAGACGGCGCGGCCGATCTGCTCTTCGTAGGCGACCGTCTCGTCTTCGAGACCGGAGACGTCGGCGGCGACGCCGGTAATTCGTTCAAGCCGTTCGCTCAAGGCGAGGGCGGCCTTCGGGTTCGGGATCGCGGCAACGTAATGGGGCACGGCGGCCCAGAGTGAGGCGGAGGGCAGGCCGGCGGCGCGGCAGCGGTCGTGGATCACGCCGACGATGCCGGTCGGGCCTTCGTAGTTGGAGTGCTCGAGGTCGAGCATCTTGACCATCGCCTCATCGGTCGCCAGCCCGGTGATCGGCACCGGGAGGGTGTGGGCGACTTCGGCGATCAGGGAGCCGAGCACGACCACCTTGTCCACCTTGAGGAACTCGGCGACCTTGACGATCGTCTCCGAGTAGGTGCGCCACTTGAGGTTGGGCTCGGTGCCGTCGAGCAGGACCAGGTCCCGCTCGGCGCCCTGGGCGCGGGCGGCGATGAAGGTGTTGCGCGGCCATTCGATCCGGCGGTGCTTGCTGTCGGTGAAGCTGATCGTCGGCCGGTTCGCCTGGAAGTCGAAATACTCCTCGGGGTCGATCTCGGCCAGCACGTCGACCTCGAGCGAGTCGCAGAGGGTCTCCAGCGCCGAGGACGCGGCCGAGGCAGCGTCGTTCCATCCGCGGAAGGCGCAGACGAGAATCGGATTGCGGAGTTTCGGCGGGTTCATCTCCCATCGCAGATGATCCATAGGTTCAGCGTAAAGGATGGCGCTCGTCTGCCCGGCAAGTCAGTATGTGAATTGTGGAAAGTGCGGCAAGCAAAGCTGAAGCTCCGAACGGCCCGCCGGTGGTCGAATTGACCCCCGGCCAGGCCTTCTCCGGGCGTTACGTATGCGCCCGCAAGGACCGCCTGACCGCTCGCAACGGGTCCGGCTACCTCAGCCTCGAACTGCGTGACAAGTCGGGCTCTATTCCGGCGCGCATCTTCCGCGACGTCGACCAGATCGGCCTGCGCTTCGAGCGCGGCGACGTGATCCGGGTCAAGGGCAAGGCCGAGCGCTTCCGCGGAGTCCTCAGCGCCGAGCTCGAGGACGCCGTCAAGGACGAGACCGCTACGGACCCGACCGAGTTCCTGCCGACCGCCTACCGCGACCGTGAGGAGCTCGAAGGCTTCCTCGAGCACCTGACCCGCGAAGTCCACAATGCCGGCCTGCGGAACGTTGTCGAGACACTCCTCTTCAAGGGCCCGCAGGCCGAAGAGTTCCGGCGGGCGCCCTGCACCCGGGCGGGTCACCACGCTTACGTCGGCGGGCTGATCGAGCACACAGTCGCGGTCGCCACCCTGGTCACCGAGACCTGCGTCCTCCACCCGCGGCTGAACTCGGACCTGCTGATGGCCGCGGCCCTGATCCACGACATCGGCAAGACCGAGGAGTTCACCTACGGAGCCGAGATCGGCCTGAGCGAGCGCGGTAAGGCGCTCGGCCACCTCCACCTCGGCGCCGAGATGATCACCGAGGCTTCAACCGCACTCGAGCGCGGTGAGCGGGACGCCTTGATGTCGACAGTGATGTGCCACCACGGCACCGACGCCCTGCGCCTGCGCCACTTCCCTTCGCCCGAAGCGATCGCGCTCTACCGCCTGAACGCCCTCGACGCCGGCGTCAAGACCGCACTCGAGCATGGCATCAAGTGAATCCTCGGTGCAGCTGGATGTACGCTGGTCATATGAACTCTCGGGGAATGCTTGGCAGGGGTATTGGTGCGACAGCGATTATGGGGATGGTGGTGATGCTCGCGGTGCTCGCGCTATTGCCCGGAAAGGCCCAAGCCGATCTGTCGGGCATCAAGCTCTACGCCTGCGTGCCCACGTCGTCCTTCTGCGCGGACACCGACACGATCCAGGCGAATACCCCGTTTGCCATCTCGCTCCGGTTCACTGTAAACCGCCAGTTCTCGGCCGGGGACCGGATCTACGTCAAGGGACCGGACGGGACGAAGTTCAGCAACGCCAGCCAGTGGGGGTTCGAGATCGGCCAGCACAAGTACGAGCAGCGGGGCTCGGACTTCGACGTACTCGATGACGGGCGGATCATCAGGGCAAAGGTCTTCGAAACTCTGTATCCACCGCTCTCGCCCGGCACTTCGGTGCTCGCCGAGTTCGGAGAAGTGGGCACGATGGCGCAGGTGGGGCCGATCGGATCCTTCCGGGTAGCGGTCTGGACCAACACCGAAGAGGCTCCGGTCATGTCGAACTCGATCAAGGTGAGCGATGGCCCGCCGCCGACTTTCCGGGAGCTCACGACGAAGATCCGCACTGGCCCCTCCGGTCGAACCTCGGGCAAACGCGTGAAGTTCACCTTTGGTTCGAAGGGCTCGACCAGCTTCATGTGCCGACTCGACTCCGGAGCGTGGAAGAGTTGTGATTCACCGAAGCGCTACCGGGTGGCGAAGGGCAAGCACACCTTCCGGGTGCGCGCGGTCGGCAGCGACGGCAAGCTCGGACCGATCGTGAAGCACAGCTTCAGGCGCGTCTGAGGCGGCGTCCGGTCGCCATTAACCATTAACTAAAAAACCACATTTATGGCCTGGACGGGCGTAGCCTGTTCGTATGAACACTCACAGCCGGAGCAGGAGCGGTATCGGCGGATTTGTGGTGGCGATGGCGATGGTGTTGCTATTGGTGCTCGGACTCACGCCAGGCCGATCGGACGCAGACACGTCGGCACCAAGCAAGACCACAGACCAGACTCACCTCGTGAAGCCGATTAGTTACGCACCCGGACGCAGCTAGGCCGCGTCGCGGTTCCTTTTCTCGCCGATGATCGGGATCTCCGTCACCGACTCGTCTTCGACCTCGGTCGCCTCGACCGTGATCTCGCGGGTTGTCGTATCAACTGAGACCGTGGGTTCTATTTCCTTGGCGGACTTGGCGCCGGCCGCTTCGATCTTCCTCAACTGGGGAACGACCATCCGCTCGTAGGACCCGATTGCCTTGTTGTAGTTCGCCGCGGCCGAGTCGAGCGACTTGCCGACCTTTGCCAGCGGTTCGGCGAAGGTGGCGATCCGCTTGTGCAGCTCCCGTCCGGCATCGGCGATCTCCTGGGCCGACCGGGCAATCTGGTCCTGACCCCAGCCGTAGTTGATCGCCTGAAGGATGCCGATCAGCGTGGTCGGAGTCGCGATGAGGACCTTCTCCGAGAGTCCGTACTGAAGCAGGGTTGAATCCTGGGCAAGTGCCGAATGGTAGATGCCTTCGCTCGGCACAAACATGATCACGAGATCCGGACTTTGATCGAACTGGGCCTGGTAATCCTTTTTACGAAGCGCTGACACGTGATTTCGCACCTGCTGAGCATGCTTGGCGTAAAAGGCGTCCCGGGTATCGTCATCCGCCTCTTCCTGGGCCTGAAGGAAAGCCTCCATTGGGACCTTGGCGTCGACCACTACGTTGCGCCCACCTGGCATGTTGATTACGACGTCGGGACGAAGGCGGGAACCGTCGTCGTGAACCGTGACCTGGGTCTCGAAGTCGCAGTGCTCGAGCATGCCGGACATCTCAATGACGTTGCGAAGCTGAAGTTCTCCCCAGGAGCCCCTTCCCGCAGGCTTTCTGAGAGCGGCGGTGAGCCCACCAGCCTGGTCTGCCAGGTCGCCTACGCCTTCTTTCAGGAAATTGATCTGCTGACCAAGTTCGGTGTGAGCCTTCGCGCGCTCCTTCTCGAGTTCCTCGACCTTCTTCTGCATCTCGGAGAGTTTCTCCGTCACCGGTGTGACCGCCGTCTTGATCTCAGTGGTTCGTTTTTCGAGCTCGTTTCTTGATTGCTCCTGCTCCAGCTTCCGTCGTTCTGTCAGGTCCGACGCAAGTTGTTTGGAGGTCTTCTGAAGGACGTCGTTGGAGATCGCTGTCATCGCATCTGACATGCGCTTTTCGTCTGTCCGCAGAGACTCCAGCTGGCGCTCGTAGCTGTCGGCCTGGGTCTCGAGCTGGATCTCGATCGTCTTGACCTCCGTCCGCGCGGACTTCAGCTCGGCGGTGTCATCGGCGTGACTGCGTGACAGGTACGCGTAGACGGCGAGCGCTCCCAGTAGTACTCCTATGGCTAATCCAACAACGATCATCAATTCATCTACCTTCCGACACCAGGACGCCCCGGCGCTACAGCGTTCGTATTTCCAAGTTCAACCTTCAGGATGGATCAAGGGTCAGACGGAACCGGGTGAATCTGACGTCAGTGCTCTTCCGGACCCGGTCGGCGGCGGTCTTTCTTCAGCTGTGATCGCGCTTTCTTGGAAGTGAGACGTTTATTGCGGGAATTGCGGGAAGGTCTCGTGGGGCGTCTCGCCTTCGGCACTTCGAGGGCCCGGCCGAGCTTTTCCTCGAGCCGCTCCAGCGCCAGGTCGCGGTTGCGTGCCTGGGAGCGCGCGTCCTGGGCGATCGCGGTGACCGGAGAACCGATCTTCCGCTCGATCCTCGCTTTCTGGGCAGGGCTGAGCACGAGCGAGGCGGCGACGTCGAAGACCGCTTCGATCCTCGATGCCGTGACGTTGGCGTGCTGGCCGCCAGGACCGGACGAGCGGGAGGCCCGCAGCAGGATCTCGCTGACCGGGATGAAGGGGCCACCCCGCGGGCGGATCCCGGTCTTCACGGTCCCGTCGCGCCCGGGCCGGGTGCGGCCGTGTCCAGCGGCGGTGGCGGGTCCTCGGCTTTGAAGACGCGTTTCAGCAGGCGCCAGGCCATGTAGAGGGCCAGTATCGCGAAGCCGATCTTCAGCGCCCTTTCGGGCACGGCGTTGGCGACCACGACCCCGACCAGCACGCCGACCGGGGAAAGCAGGCCGATCACCGCGGCGTCCTTGAAGTTGACGTTGCCGTAGCTCCGCTGGCGCCAGGTCCCGATCACCGAGACCAGGGCGATCATCAGCAGTGAGGTCGACTCGGCCTCGACCTGGCCCTTGGAGAGGACGATGGTCATCGCCGGCACGAAGATGATGCCGCCACCGACCCCGATCAGGCCGGCAACGATCCCACCGATACAGCAGAGGATTGCGGCGATCGCGAGATCCATCAGGGCACCAGCATGTAGATAGCAACGCCGATCAGGAGCAGGGCAAAGAGGAAGGAGACGGCTTTTTCCGGGATGCGCTGTTGGACGGCGGTGCCGACGATGACACCGACGATCGCCGGCCCGACCAGGATCAGGCCGGTCTCGACGTCGACGTTCCCGTAGATCCCGCCCTGCATCCCGGCGGCCAGCAGGGCGATCACGATGATCGCCGCGAGGCTGGTTCCGGTGGCCATGCGCTCGCCGTACGCGTAGAACGCGATCAGCATCGGAACGATCACCGTTCCACCCCCGACACCGAACAGGCCACTGAAGGCACCGGCAACGGTGCCCACCGCAGCTAAGCTCCATATCCGGCGGGAATCCATCCCGGCGATAATACGACCATGAGCAGCTCAGACTCCCCCCTCGCATTCCTTCTCGACGAACCCAAGGTGTCGGCGTTGACGACCGATATCGACGGAACGCTCTGCCGCATCGTCGATCGCCCCGAAAAAGCGAAGGTCCCCGACCGGGCCCGCAGGACACTCGAGGCTCTGAGCCACAAGCTGGCCATGGTCGCCTGCATCTCCGGCCGGCCCGCGCTGACCGCGCGCAGGATGGTCGGCGCCGACAACGTCGTCTACTTCGGTAACCACGGGCTCGAACTGCTCAGTCCCGGCCACGACGATCCCCGCCTGATGCTCGAAGGCGATGAGGCCGATCACGCAAAGCGCTTTGTGGCCGAACACGACAACCCCTTCTGGGTCGCGGCCAAGATCCGGCTCGAGGACAAGGGCCCGATCCAGGCGCTTCACTGGCGCGGCGCCGGGGAGCGGACCGAGAAGTTCGTGCGGGAGATCGCGGATCACGCCGAGAGTGCCGGGCTCGACACCCACTGGGGCCGCAAGGTCATGGAGCTGCGCCCGCCCGACATGGAAGGCAAGGCCGGGGCGGCGTCCGAGATGATCACCGGCTGGAAGATCGAGAACATGGTCTTTGCCGGGGACGACCGGACCGACCTCGACGCGGTGCGCCGACTGCAGCGGATGAAGGCCGACGGCGAGATCAAGAACCTCTTCATCGTTGCGGTCGACTCCGACGAAGGCCCGCCGGAGCTGATCGAGATCGCCGACTTCGTGGTCGGCGGACCCGAAGAGTGGATCGACATGATCGAGGACCTGGCCGCCCTGGCGGGCTGAATGCCTTTCGCCGAGCTACTGCGCTCAACCATCTTTCTCTCTGCCGGCGGCGCGACCGCACTGGCGGCGATCGCCGTGATCGGCGCCCAGCGCGACTACAACTCGACGATCCTGATCGTCGGCGCGGTCTGGTGGATCACCGCCGCCTGGATCGGCCTCTCGATGGGCGAGTCGAAGAAGACCGCCGTGTCGATGCGCGAGGTCCTGGCCAATTCGAGGTCGGTCACTGCCGGCGGCAAGCAGGCTCCTCTGGAGGAGCCGGGGCGGATCGCCTGGGGCCGGCTCTGGCCGATCCTCGCCGCCGTCGCCACGGCCGGCGGACTCGGCATCCCCTTCCCGGAGATCGCGGTGATCGGCAGCGGCTTCGCCCTCCTGGTGGCCCTCGCCTGGCGGAACCGCGAGAGCGCGGTGCTGGCAATCGAGCAGCGCGACGGCGTGCGCTTCCTGGTCGAGCCCGGCTCGCCATTCAAGCCGGTGAAGCTGGTCCGGACCCCGGGCTTCCGGGCCTTCTGAGAGTCAACTGAATGAAGTGACCGGATTCAGGGCCATGAGATGGCCTCGATCCGGGTCACTTCATTCGTCGGAGTCCTTCCACCACTCGCCGGTGTTGAGGATCTGGTCCGGTCCCAGCCAGGCGCGGCGGGCGGTGGCGATCGCGTACTCCATGTAGGCGAGCGTCTCGGTGCCATGGGCGTCGGTGTTCAGCACGATGCCGACCCCGGCGTCGGCGGCCATGCGCGCGTGCACGTCGTTCAGGTCACGCCGATTGGGGTTGCCGTTGATCTCGAAAAGGGTGCCGCTCTCGTAGGCGGCCGAGATCACCGACTCGATGTTCAGCGGGTAAGGATCGCGCTTGTTCAGCAGGCGACCGGTCGGGTGGCCGATGCAGTCGACCAGCGGGTTCTCGATCGCGGTGACCAGACGGCTGGTCATCTTCTTCTCGTCCTTGCTGAACGAGGTGTGGATCGAGGCGATCACCCAGTCGAGCGCGTCGAGAAGGTCCTCTTCGTAGTCGAGCTCGCCCTTGGTCCCGATGTTCACCTCGGAGCCGGCAAGCAGGCGGAAGTCGCCGTTGGTCTTGTTGTTCTGGTCGTTGTAGCGGCTGATCTCCTCGATCCGCTGCCAGAGGCGGTCCGGGGTCACGTTGTCGCCGAAGCCATGGCTGGCCGAATGGTCGGTGATCGCCAGGTACTCGTAACCCAGCCGTTGCGCGGCCGCGGCCATCTCCTCGAGCGTGTTGCGGCCGTCGGAGAGGGTGGTGTGGCAGTGGAGGTCACCTTTCATCTGGCCGATCTCGACCAGCTCCGGCAGTTTGCCTTCGCGCGCCGCTTCGAGTTCCCCGCGCTGTTCCCGCAGTTCCGGTTCGATGTAGTCGTAGCCGAGCCGCTTGTAGACCTCTTCTTCGGTGGTGAAGCGGTCGGTCTTGCCGGTCTTGTCGTCGAGCACGCCGTTCTCGGAGACGTGCAGCCCCTCCTTGACAGCGAGTGCGCGCAGCTTTTCGTTGTGCGCGGCCGAGCCGGAAAAATGCTGGAGCAGGTTGCCGAAGGCGTCCGGGGCGACGATGCGCACGTCGACCCCGACCCCGGTGTGGGTCTCGAGCTTTACGCCGGTCTCCGACGGTTTGCCGGCCGAGGCGATCGCCTTGTGCCCTGCGATGTGGGCGGCCAGCTCCTTGGGCGATTCGGAAGTGGCGATCAGGTCGATGTCCTTGCAGGTGTCGGTCAGGCGGCGGGCCGAACCGGCGATCTCGGCTAGGTCGCAGCTTGGATGCTCGCGGAGGATCTCGACCAGCTCTTCGGCGATCGGAAGGATCTCATCGAGCCTCTTCCTCTGCGGCCCTTTCGGCTCGGCCTGCAGCCGCTCGATGCCTTCGAGGATGTTGGTCTCCTGCTTCGGGCCGAGCCCTTTCATCGCCCGGACTTCCTGGGATTCGGCGGCGGCCTTGAGGTCGTCGAGTGAAGAAACGTCGAGCTCTTCGTGGAGACGGCGGACCGTCTTCGGGCCGAGGCCGGGGATGCGGTTGATCTCGATCAGCCCTGGCGGCAGCTTCTCCTTGAGCTTGACCGCGGCCGGGATCTCGCCGGTCTCGACCAGGGCGATGATCTTCTCTTCGAGCGTCTTGCCGACGCCGGGCAGGCTGGTGACCGTCCCGTTCCGGGCCATCTCCTCGACCGAGCTGCCTTCGTTCCGGATCGTGCGGGCGGAGTTGACGTAGGCCAGCACCCGGTAGCGGTCGGCGCCGTCGAGTTCGTAGAGCACGGCCAGCTCTTCGAGGGCAGCGGCGATCTGGGGGTTGGTCATTGCCTAAACATAAATGCCCCGGGCCTGAACCCCCGAAACCGCGACATTCGACGGCCCTCCGGGTTTATGCTGTCAATGGACTTACCAAACACCGTTCAGGGAGAATCAAGTGATTAGGAAGACTGCTGCTGGTGTTGTTGTGTTTCTGTTGGCATGGGCCTTCGCGTCGAGCGCTTCCGCGCAGTCGCCATTCGATGCTGCGTTATCGGCGTCCAAGGCCAAGTCCGAGGTCTCGATCGAGATCTGGCCGAATCGCGGATTGTTTGGATACGTCGAGAGCGGCCGCAAGAAGTGCGAGACACGGCGCCGCGTGCGAGTGTTCAAGAAACTGCCGGGCGGGAAGCTGCGAGCTATCGGCTCCGACCGCGCCACCAAGACCGACAGCGGCTTCATCTGGTCGTTGAAGAGCCGCAAGGGGCGCTCGGGAACCGTGGTCGCTTCGGTGGCGGCGACCGGGAGATGCGCCGGAGACAGCGCGCGCAAGCGCATTCCGGTCAGCCAGGGCGACTATCCGTCCTGTCCGTCCCTGGCCGACATCTGCCACCTCGACCAGATGAAGATCGAGGACGACGACCACTACTACGACAAGGCGTGCCCGACCTTCGGCACGGGGTGGAGCGGAGAATGCAAAATCGTGGTCACCAAGGGCCGCGTTCCCTATTGCTGCTGGGCACTCGGAACAGTGCGCTGGACGGGACGGTCCGCCACCCGGCGTGATTTCGAGTTCTGGGCCCAGGACTTCATCGAGGTCGGGCATCCGAAGAAGCCCGGACCGGAATTCCACGGCTGGATCCCCAACGACAGGTCGCCGAACTTCTACGTCAATTCGGCCAAGCTCCCGCCCTGGACCGAATCGCCGAAAACCGAGTGGTACACACCGGAGGTCCCGGGTGCGGCAGCCGGAACCCCGGGCGGCCCGATCTTTCTCAACTGGGACGCCACGATCGACAACCACTTCAATTTCTACATCGGCGGCTTCCTCTACAGAAAGAAGTAGAGAAGCCCCCGGCTGCCAGACGGCCCCCGGTACCATCGGCCGGTGCCCGCGCCGACTCCTGCCGACCGTGGACCCGTCTGGGTCATCCTGCCGACGTACAACGAGTACGACAACATCGGCGCGATGGTCGAGGCGCTGGGGCCGAAGCTGGCCGACGGCGACCGCATCCTGATCGTCGACGACAACTCGCCCGACGGCACCGGCGACCTGGCTGATGAGATCGCGGCGGCGAACAGTTCGGTCGAGGTGCTTCACCGCCCGGTCAAGCAGGGACTCGGCCCGGCCTACATCAACGGCTTCAAGGTGGCGCTGGCCGGCGGTGCCGACCTGATCGTCCAGATGGACGCCGACTTCTCCCACGACCCCGCTTACCTGCCTCGCCTGATCGCCTCATCCGAGCTGGCCGACCTGGTGATCGGCTCGCGGTACGTGCCCGGCGGCGCCATCACCGAATGGGGCACCGTCCGCCGCCTGCTCAGCCGCGGCGGCAGCCTGTATTCGCGCACCGTCCTCGGAACCGACATCAAGGACATGACCGGCGGCTTCAAGTGCTTCCACCGCAAGGTCCTCGAGACGATCCCGCTGGACGAGGTTGCGGCCTCTGGTTATTCGTTCCAGGTCGAGATGACCTACCGCGTGATCAAGGCCGGCTTCACGGTGATCGAAGTGCCGATCACCTTCCGCGAACGCCAGGCGGGCACCTCGAAGATGAGCGGTTCGATCGTCGTAGAAGCCGCCTGGAAGGTTCCGGCGATGCGCTTCGGAAAGAATCGCCCTGAATAGTTCCGGCCGAGCGCTCCGGTGCGTTACGGTCTTGAGACCAGTTCCGCCGCAGGCACGGGTGGAGCCGTACTTCATTTAGTATAGTACCCGTATAACTTGATTTATCGACCAGTCGCACCGACCACAGGAGACCGAGATGTCAGACAAGCTCCCCCCAGTAACCGACGCCACATTCAAGGCTGACGCGATCGAGGCCGAAGGCAACGTCCTGGTCGACTTCTGGGCTCCCTGGTGCGGTCCCTGCCGCGTCGTCCATCCGGTCCTCGAAGAGATCAACGAAGAGCGCGACGACGTCAAGATCATCAGCCTGAACATCGACGAGAACCCGCAGACCGCGGCCCAGTACGACGTGCTCTCGATCCCGACCATGATCCTGTTCAAGGACGGCGCCATGGTCAAGAAGATCGTCGGCGCGATGCCCAAGCGGCGTCTGCTGGCTGATCTCGAGCCCGCCCTTCAGGCCTGACGACTGTGCCTTTCGTACACGTCCACTGGTTCGAAGGCCGCTCGGATGAGCAGAAGGCCGAAATCGCCAAGCGCATCGAGGATGCGCTGGTCGAAGTAGCCGGCGCCGCGCCCGAGCATTGCTGGGTGAAGTTCGACGACTCCAGCAAGTCGGACTTCATCATCGGCGAATCAAAAGAATAGAAGTACCTCGACCGGGTCCGTGAGGATCCGGTCGAATTCGTTCAGCGCTTGGCCGCGGCGAAGAGGTAGTGGCTGACCATCCAGTCGTCTCCCTGGTTCCAGAGCCAGATCTGCTCTGTTGATATGAGGAACAGCCGCCAGGTGCCGAGGGCCCGGTCGAGCATTGAATATCGGAGTTCTTTGGAAACCATCTGAGGGTAATTCGCAGAATCAGTGGTTCCGGATCAATCGGCGCGCTGCACCGCGATCGTCAGTTCCCGGCCGTCGATCGTGACCTGCTCGCCATTTGTCGCATCGAATCCGGTTGAAGTGGCCAGCACTTCGTCGCTCAGCCAGACCTGATGCTCGCGCGCGGCTTCGAGCAGCTCGTCATCGCCGCCGAGTCCGAGAGCGATCCGGTCGGTGATCTCGAGCCCCGCGTTCTTCCTTTGCTGCTGGACGGCGTGAACGATCTCGCGGGCGAGGCCTTCTTTGAGCAGGTTGTCGTCGAGCTCCAGGGCGAGCGCAACGGCGTGTCCGGACTCCGATTCCACCTGGTAGCCCTCGACCGGCTCCATCGAAAGCAGCAGGTCCTCACCGGCGAGGGTGTGGTCCTTGCCGTCGATGCTGAGGCCGATCTGCCCGCCTGACTCGATCGTCTCGGCGACGTGCTCGGCGTCGAGCGCCGCGACCGCCGCGGCGACCTGCGGCATGCCCTTGCCGAAGCGCGGGCCGAGGGTGCGGTAGTTCGGTTTGACCGAGTAGCTGACCAGGTCCGACTGGTCGGTGACGAACTCGATCTCCTTGACGTTCAGCTCGGCCTTGATCAGTTCTTCCTGGGAGCTGATCGCGGCGCGCTCGGCGTCGGTCGCGACAACCACGGCCTTGGCCAGCGGCTGGCGCACCTTGGCCTTGGCCTGGGCCCGGCTGGCGCGGCCCAGCTCGACCGTGCGGCGGGTGGCGGCCATCGTCATCTCGAGGTCGAAGTCGCGGCGATCGAAGTCGGGTTTCGGGAAGTCGCGCAGGTGGACCGAGTCCGGCAGCTCGCCGAAATTCCCGTCGGCGCCGCCGACCAGGTTCGAGTGGATCTCGTCGGCGATGAAGGGGGTGAACGGGGCCAGCAGGGCGGAGACCTCGACGAGGCAGTAACGCAGCGTGGCGAAGGCGGCTTCGTCGCCCTCCCAGAAACGGCGGCGCGAAAGCCGCACGTACCAGTTGGAGAGCTCCTCGACGAAATCTGTGATCTCCCGGCCGGCGGCGGTGCAATCGAAGCCGTCCATGTGGGTGGCAACTGTCTCGATCGTGGCCTGCAGGCGTGAGATCGCCCAGCGGTCGAGGTCGGTCGGGTTCTCGGGCGGTCCCGGCGGGGAGCTCGAATCGAAGTCCTCGGCGTTGGCGTAGAGGACCCAGAACGAGTACGTGTTCCAGAGGGTCAGCAGGAAGCTGCGCATCGCTTCGGAGATCGCTTCGGTCGAGAAGCGGTATCCGGACCAGGGCTGCTGCGCGGTGAAAAGGTACCAGCGGAAGGCGTCGGCGCCGAACTCGTCGAGCACCTCCCACGGGGCGACCACGTTGCCTTTCGACTTCGACATCTTCTGACCCTCGCTGTCGAGGATCAGACCGAGGCAGACGCAGTTCCTGTAGCTCGGCTCGCCGAAGAGCATGGTCGACTCGGCCAGCAGCGTGTAGAACCAGCCGCGGGTCTGGTCGATCGCTTCGCAGATGTAGTCGGCGGGGAAGCGCTCCCTGAACTCGACCTGGTTCTCGAACGGGTAGTGGAACTGCGCGAATGGCATCGCGCCCGAGTCGTACCAGGTGTCGATCACACTGGCGACACGTTCCATCTCGCCGCGGCCGCACTTTTCACACTTCCAGGTGACGCTGTCGATGAAGGGGCGGTGGAGGTCGTCCGGAACCGAGCCGGCGAGGTCCTTCAGCTCCTGGATCGAACCGGCGCAGAAGGACTCGTCGCAGTCTTGGTCGGAGCATTCCCAGATCGGCAGGGGCGTGCCCCAGTACCGGTCCCGGGAGAGCGCCCAGTCGACGTTGTTCTCGAGCCACTTGCCGAAGCGGCCGTGCTTGATGTGCTCGGGGTGCCAGCCGATGGTTTCGTTGCCGGCCAGCATCTGCTCGCTGGCCTCCGAGGTCCGGATGTACCAGCTGGCCTTGGCGTAATAGAGCAGCGGCGTGGAGCAGCGCCAGCAGTGGGGGTAGGAATGTTCGTACTCGGTCTTCCTGAAGAGGCGTCCGTTCTCCTCGAGCCGAGCGATCAACCGCTCGGTGACTTCGGGGTCCTTGACGAATTCGTCCTCGAAGCCGGTGACCCTTGCGTCGAAGTGCCCGTCGAGGCCGACCGGGTTGAACAACGGGTGCTCGCCGTCGACCGGGTCGTACAAACCGCAGTCGATCGCGACGCGATAGTCGTCCTCGCCGAAGGCGGGCGCGATGTGGACGAGGCCGGTGCCGTCGTCGGTGGTGACGAAATCGCCGGCGATCACGGTGAATACACCAGAGGTCTCGCTCATGCCCGGAAAGGGTTCGGCGTATTTGCGGCCGATCAGGTCATCGGCCGCGACCAGCTCGAAGATCGTCGAATCCTCGCCCAGTACCTTCTCGACCAGGGACTCGGCGACGATCACGTTTTCACCGTCGATGTCGACCCTGGCGTAGCTGACGTCCGGGTTGACGGCGACCGCGTAGTTGCCGGGCAGGGTCCAGGGAGTCGTCGTCCAGACCAGCAGTGATTCGCCGGTGAGATCACCCGCGTCGTCAAGCAGCGGGAACCGGACCCAGACCGAAGGATCGATCACGTCCTTGTAGCCGAGGGCGACCTCGTGCGAAGAAAGCGTGGTACCGCAGCGCGGGCAGTAGGGCGAGACGCGGTGGCCCTCGTAGAGGCGGTTGCTCTTGTGGAGCTCCTTCAGCGACCACCAGACCGACTCGATGTAGTCGTTGTCCAGGGTGACGTACGGATCGTCGAGGTCGATCCAGAAGCCGATGCGCTCGGTCAGCCGGTTCCACTCCTCGACGTAGGTGAAGACCGACTCCCGGCATCGCTGGTTGAACTCCTCGATCCCGAACTCCTCGATGTCCTGCTTGGAGGAGAGGCCGAGCTCCTTCTCCACCTCGAGCTCGACCGGCAGGCCATGGCAGTCCCAGCCCGCTTTGCGCGGCACGCGATAGCCCTGCATCGAGCGGTAGCGCGGGTAGATGTCCTTGAAGACTCGCGAGAGCACATGGTGGGAGCCGGGCCGGCCGTTGGCGGTCGGCGGTCCTTCGTAGAAGCTCCAGACCTCGCCACCGGCCCTCTGCTCCATCGAACGCTCGAACACGCGGTCTTCCTTCCAGCGCGCGCCGACCCGCTCTTCCATCTCGGGAAAGGACTGCCGGGGATCGACTGGGCGGAACGAAGCCATGGATGGGTGATGCTATCGGGGGCGAGAACCCGTGGCCCGTCGCGGTGGTTACACGCTCCACCATGCAGGAATCCGTACTATCCGCACATGCCTCGGTATGACCTAGCCGGCAAAGTCGTCCTGATCACCGGCGCCGCGCGTGGCATCGGCTTCGAGACCGCGCAGATCGCCTACCGGCGCGGAGCGGCGGTGGCTCTGGTCGATCTCGACGAAAGTGACGCGGCCGAATCGGCGGCCTCGATCGGCCCGCGGACGATCGGCATCGGCGCCAACGTGGTCGACGCGCAGCAGATCGAAGCGGCGGTCGAGCGGGCCCGGGTCGAACTCGGCCGGGTCGACGTAGTTATCGCCAACGCCGGCGTGACCCCGCCGAAGACGACCACCCGGGCGATCTCGGACGAGGATTGGGAGCGCGTGGTCAACGTCAACGTGCTCGGCGTCTGGCGCACGGTCCGCGCCGGTCTGCCGCAGGTGATCGAGAACGAAGGACAGCTCGTGATCATCTCTTCTAACGCCGCTCACGCAAACGGCATGCTGAACAGCTCTTACGCGGTCTCGAAGGCCGCGGTCGAGGCGCTCGGCCGCTCACTCCGCAGCGAACTCGCGCCGCACGGTGCCAGCGCCTTGGTCGCGTACTTCGGGTACGTCAAAACCGGCCTGATCTCCGAGGTGTTCGAGAACGACCTGGCTGATCAGTTCAGGAAACATGTCGCGCCGGACTTCCTGACCAAACAGATCCCGGTGTCGCAGGCCGCCGCCGCCCTTGTCAAAGGCATCGAGGCGCGCGCCGCCCGAGTGATCGAACCAGGCCGCTGGAAACCGGTCTTCTACCTGCGCGGCCTGCTCGGCCCGCTGTCCGACCGTCGCCTCGAGAACGATCCGAAAGTCGCCGATTTCGTCCACCAGTTCGAGGAACGGGACATGCCCGGTGCCTGACACGGTTTACGACCTCCGCGGCAAAGTCGTCCTGGTCACCGGCGGTGCCCGGGGGATCGGTCTGGCGATCGCCAACTCGGCGGCCGCCCGCGGGGCGAAGATCGCCCTGATCGACTTGAACGAAGACGTCGCCGCTGAAACCGCGACCACGATCAACGGGGACGCGATGGGTTACGGCGCCGACGTCTCGGACCGCGCCCAGCTCGAGGCGGCTTTCGCCCAGGCGATCGAACACTTCGGCCGGATCGATGTGGTCGTCGCCAACGCCGGCATCGCGCCTCAGGTCACCACAGCCCATGGCATCGCCGCCGACGATTGGGAACGAGTGGTCCAGGTCAACCTTTTCGGCGTCTGGCACACGGTGCGGGCCGGCATGCCCGAGGTGGTCGCGAACGGCGGCCAGTTCGTCCTCGTCTCCTCTTCTTACGCCTTCATGAACGGCGCGATGAACAGCTCCTACGCCACTGCCAAGGCCGGGGTCGAAGCACTCGGGCGATCCCTGCGGGCCGAGCTGATGCCGCTCGGCGCCAGCGCCACGGTCTGTTACTTCGGCTGGATCACGACCGAGATGGTGACCGGAGCTTTCAGCGATCCGATCGTCACCCGGATGCGTGAGCTGGCGCCGCGGTTCCTCACCCGTCAGATCCCGGTCGCCAAGGCCGGTGAGGCCGTCGTCGAAGGAATCGAGGGGCGGGCGCCGCGGGTGATCGTCCCCGCCGAGTACGCTGTTTTCTTCTACCTGCGCGGGCTGCTCGGCCCGCTCATGGACCGCCACTTCGAGAAGGACGACCGGGTCGCCGGCATCGTCCGCGACGCCGAGAAGCTGACGCTCGAACGCCGCGGTAAGTAGCTACTTGCCGGAAGCCGAGCCGGTCTTGCCCTTCTTTGCCTTGACCTTGAGTACTGAGTAAGCCTTCTTCTTACCAACGGTGGCTGTCAGCTTTGCCGTGCCTTTGGCTTTGCCAGTAGCTTTGACGCTTACGGTCTTTCGTACTGTTTTTCCGGGACGCAGATCCAGCACAATGAACTTCTGGAGCCTGACCTGCTTGTTTGAGGACTTCAGGTAGACCTTCACCTTGTTAGTGAAGCCGTCGTTCTTTGCGGAGACCTTGATTGTCACCTTGGTCTTCTTGCCGGCCTTGATCTGGCCCTTTTTGGCGCCAAAGGCCACCTTGCTCACTGCTGCCTTTTGCGCATTGCACCTGGCGCTGCCGTCGGGCCTGGCGATGCCTGCCGTACAGAGGTACGCGGCGAGGGCGATCGGGTCCGGGGTGTTGTACGAATCCGCTCCTTCGTTGATCAGCGTCTCGTAGAACCCGGGCGTGTCCTGCATCGGATCGTGATCCGATCCCCAGACGAAGATCTTGTAGCCGTCGTGGTCGGCCCATGGCTTGAGGACAGGAACCGAACGCAGCCATACATCTTCTTGCGGGTCAGGGTTATCGATGACCTTGACCTGATCTGGCGGCTCGACTGCTACCGGGGTGGGCACGATCGGCTCGCCGCTGATGTAGTCGACGGTGCCGTCAAGGCTGCCGCCGAAGGCGAGGTGCTCGGGCCGGGCGGCGTGCATCTTCTCAAGCATTGACTGGCCGAAGGAGTTGATGATGACGTCCTCTTCGCGACCGGGGTGCGCTCCGAGGATTTCATCCATCTTTGCTGCAGTGTCCAGCTCGTCAACGCCATCGACAGCCTTCAGCTCGATGTTGATCGGCGTGTTCGGAAACTCGTCGAGAACCTCGTCGAAGGTCGGGATCTGGAAGTCCTCGGCGGTGAAACCGTAGGGAGGAGGAACGTTGCCCGTGGCCACGCCCTTGAAGGGCGTGGTGCTCGATCCGTCGTGCGGACTCCACTTGAACGCGAAATCAAGGGCTTTGAGCTGGGCCAGGGTTTGCTCATTGATTGGAGTGTCGTCGGGCGCTTCAGAATTGTTATTCGCATCAAGGTCGTGAGAAAGCACGATGTGACCGTCCTGGGTTACGTAGGCGTCCATATCGATCATGTCGGTGCCGAGCGCCATCGCTGACTTGTAAGCGAACATCGTGTTCGGCGGGAAGTCCCACTCGCCACCCTGATGGGCCATCAGGATGAAGCCCTGGTCCTGCCAGTAGTCGGTCGGCGGCGGAATCGGCGCGCGGTCCGAAGGTGACGCGGCGGAAGCGGTGCTTACGGCAAATAGGCCGACGAGCAGTGCGAAGAAGGTGGCGATGGTGATGCGGTTCCTCATTTATTCCCCTTGTTCCCTTTGGCGGGATCGAAATGACAAGAATCCCCAGTCGTCGGATTGTAGGGACTCGACGTGGGTCTGTAGATGAAAAACCCGTAAACCCGAATCGATGCGCTAGCGGCTGAGTTCTTCCAGCAGGTAGATGAATGATCCGTAGGGCTCGCCGGTTGCTCGCTCCATGCCGACCTCGCAGGTGCGGTTGGAGGAGATGTGGCTGGTCGTCGGATTGGCCCTGACCTCGATCGCTTCCTGGCTGGTCGCGCTCGCGGTCAGTTCCGGGTGGAGGAAGCCGCGGTCGCCGGCGAAGCCGCAGCAGGTGGCGGTGTCGGGGACGTGGACGTCATCGGCCAGCTCGTTGGCGATCCGGGTGAGTGCGCGGTCGAGGCCCATGTGGCGTCCGGAGCAGGTCGGGTGGACCGTGACCGAGTCGGTCTTCTTCTTGATGTCGAGTCCGGGCAGCAGATGCTGCTCGGCCCAGGCGATCGAGTCGATCACTTCGATCTCCTGGTGGCGGGCTTCGTTCTCCTCGGTCAGGACGCCCGGCCCGAAGTCGGTGAGGCCGTGGCCGCAGGATGAGGCGTCGATCACCAGCGGCAGGGTGCCGCCACCGGTCCAGCGCCAGAGACGCTCGACCGTCTGGTTGGCCTTGAAGGCGTGCGCGTCCTTGAAGCCCTTCGAGCTCCACGGCACCGAACAGCAGGTGCCCTCCACGTCTTCCGGGATCCAGACCGGCACCCCGGCGCGGGCCGAGACCGCGACCATCGCTTCGGGCAGCGACAGGTCGCCGTCGTCACCTTTCGAGCGGCCCAACATGCGGTTGATACAGGCCGGCATGTAGACCGCGGCGGCTCCGTGGGAGGTCGTCTCGGGAAGCTTGGGTGAGGCGGCCGGCGGCATCTTGTCGCCCCACTCGGGGACCAGATCCTTGCTGGCGACCGCGCGGGCGGCCTTGGTCAGCCCGCGCATCGGGCCGTCGGAGACGACCTTCGAAATCGCGTTGCCGAGCCTGAGGCCCGAGCGGGAAAGCTTTTCGACCCGGTCCCATCGGCTCGCGGCACGCAGGGCCATCTTCTCGGCGGCCGGAGTGTTCTGCTCGGCGCGGAATCCCTTGACGAAGGCGCCGGTGTCGATCCCGACCGGGCAGACGAGCAGGCACGAGCCGTCGACGGCGCAGGTCTGGAGCGCGTCGTACTCGTACTCCTCGAGCAGGACTTTTCGCAGTTCGGTGTCCTCGCCCTGTCGGACCATCTCCCGGCGCAGCACGATCCGCTGGCGCGGCGTTGTCGTCAGGTGGCGGCTCGGGCAGACCGGCTCGCAGAAGCCGCACTCGACGCAGGTGTTGGCGCCGCCCGTCTCTTCGATCTGGGGCGTAGTCTTCAGGTCCTGGAGGTGCACTTCTGGATCGCGGTTGAGCACGACCCCGGGGTTCAGCGCGTTGTCCGGATCGGCCAGCTCCTTCACCTTCCACATCAGGCCGGTCAACTCCTCGCCCCACTCGAGCTCGACGTACGGCGCCATGTTGATGCCGGTGCCATGCTCGGCCTTGAGCGACCCGTCGTACTTGTTGCAGATGAGGTCGACCAGCTTTGTCATGAAGGCTTCGTAACGGTCGAGGTCCTCCTGCTTCGCGAAGTCGGGCGTGAGCATGAAGTGCAGGTTGCCGGCGGAGGCGTGGCCGGCGACTCCGCCGAGGAAACCGTGCTCGGTCAGCAGCTCACGCAGTTCCACCGCTCCTTCGGCGATCCGCGAGGGCGGGACACAGACGTCTTCGACGATCAGTGCCGTACCGGGCAGCCTCATCTTGCCGACCAGGCCGTGCAGGCCTTCGCGCACCCGCCAGTTCAGTTCAATCACTTCTTCGTCGCGGCTGAAGGCGACCTCGCGAATCAGCTCGCGCCCTTCGAGGATCGCCGCGACCTTGGCTTCGGAAGCGTCGAGGTCGGCGTCCGTGTCGCCGCCGAACTCGACCAGCAACGCGGCGGAGTCCGGGTCGAGTTCCTTCCACTGTTGCGGCGCGCCGGGCATGTTCCAGGAAGCGACGATCAGGGCCGGGGCGACCATCAGCTCGACCGCCGTCGCGCCTGCCGCGACCAGGTCCGGGACCGGGTCGACCGCGGTCGGGATGTCGGGGAAGTGGAGCCAGGCGAGCGTGGTGCGGACGGGTAGCTTCACCGTCTGGAAAGTGACCCGCGAGATGAAGCCGAGCGTGCCTTCGGAGCCGACCATCAGCCGGCGCATGATCTCGACCGGGGTGTCTCCGTCGAGGAACGCGCAGAGCCGGTAGCCGGTGGTGTTCTTGATCTCGAACTTGTGCCGGATCCGGGACTCGAGAGCGGGGTCGGCCAGGATCTGGCGGCGGATCTCCATCAGACCCCCGGCCAGTTCCGGCTCGGCGTCGGCAAACTTCTCCTCGGCGTCGGCGGCAGAGGAATCGACGACGGTGCCGGAGGCGAGAACGAACTCCATCGCGGTCACGGTCGAATACGAATCGAACTTCGTGCCACAGCGCATGCCGCCGGAGTTGTTGGCGACCACGCCGCCGACCGTGGCGATGTCGGTCGAGGCCGGATCGGGTCCGAGTTTGTAGCCGGTGGGGGCGAGCACCTTGTTGGCGTCGCCGAGCACGGTGCCGGGGCCGATCGAAGCCGCCTTGCCGCCGTCGAGGACTTCGATGCCGCCGAAGTGGCGGCGAGTGTCGACGAGGATGCCGTCGGTCTGTCCCTGCCCGTTGAGGCTGGTCCCGCCGGAACGGAAGGTGACGCCCAGCCCGTTCTCCCGGCCGAACTTGACGACCTTGGAGACGTCATCGGCGTCGTGGGCCATGATCACGACCTGCGGCAGCTTGCGGTACGGGCTCGCGTCGGAGGCGTACCGGATGATGTCGGTCGCGCGGGCCAGGACGCGGTCCTCGCCCAGCAGGCTGATCAGGTCGGAGCGCAGCGGCTCCGGAGTGCCGCCCGCGACCCATTCCGGCGCCCGGTCGCCCGAGGGTTCGCTCGGCTCCGGCGTGATCTTCAGAACATCGGGCTCGAGCAGTGGCATCGCGGGCTCCTGGGCCTTAGAAGAGTGACATTCCCGGTTGGATCGGGACTTCGATCAGGCGCGGCTTCGGATCGGCGATCGCTTCTTTCAGGGCCGCCTGGACCTCGTCAGCGGTCTTGACCATCGTGCTCTCGACGCCGTAGCCGGAGGCGATCTTGGCCGACTCGAGCGCGGGCAGGTCGAGGCCAGGGGAGCCGGTGACCCCTTCGATCTCGGCGAACCACTTGAGGATCGCGTACTCCTCGTTGCGCAGCACCAGGAAGGTGACCGGCACGTCGTAAGCGACGGCGGTCCAGAAGGCGACCACCGCGTACTGGACCGAGCCTTCGCCGAGCACGCAGACGACCGGGCGGTCGGGCTCGGCGAGCTGGATGCCGACCGAAGAGCCGAGCCCGAAGCCCAGGCCGCCACCGGCGCCGAAGAAGTAACTCCTCGGCCTCGAGATCCGCAGCTGGTTGCGCAGGGCCAGGGTGCCAGAAGGCGATTCGAGCACGATCACGCCGTTCTCCGGCAGCTCTTCTTTCAGGATCGAGTGGATCGTCGACGCGTTGAGCGGGTCGGCGTCCTCGACGCGGGTCGGATCCGGCCAGGCCGGCGGCGCGTCGCGTTCGGTGCCGTCGAGGTGCTCGAGCAGCGCGGTCAGGGTCAGCTTGACGTCGGCGACGATCGCGTCGCCCATCGGCGCGCGAGCCGCTTCGTCCGGATCTGAAGTGATCGCGACCAGCGAGGTCCCTTCGGCGAGGAAGGGCCCGGCGATGTTCGGGTAGTAAGCGAAGACGGAGGAGCCGACGACGATCACCAGGTCGTGGTCCTTCAGGGTCTCACCGACCGGGCCGACCGCGGGCGGCAGCACGCCGCGCCAGTGAGGATGGTTCTCGGGGAAGCCGAGGCGGCCACCGCCGGTGGCGGGTGCGGCCCAGACGCCGAGGTTCTGGTTCTCGGAGAGCGCGACCATCTCTTCCCAGGCGTCGGCGGCGTCGATGTCGGGGCCGGCGACGGCGATCGGGTTCTTCGCGGACTTGATGCGTTCGGCAAGCCCCTTGACCTGCTCGGGATCGGCGGTCGCCCGTCCGGTCACTTTGCGGTTGATCACGTTCTGCGCGTCGGAGGCGTCCATCTCGACGTCCCAGTCGTCCATCGGCAGCGAGACCATGACCGGGCCCATCGGCGGCAGCGAGGCGAGGTGGATCGCGTGGGCGATCGCCAGCGGCACGTCTTCGGCGCGCGGCGGCTCGTAAGCGAACTTGACGTAAGGGTGCGGGACGCGGATCGCGTCACGGTTGGTCAGGTTCGACTGCATGGTCACCATCGAGCGGGCCTGCTGGCCGACCGTGATCACGACCGGCGAGTGGTTGGCCTGGGCGTTGAAGATCGCGCCCATCGCGTTGCCGAGCCCCGGGGCGGTGTGGAGGTTGACCAGGGCAGGTCGGCCGGTCATCTGCGCGTAGCCGTCGGCCATGGCGACGACGGCCGCTTCCTGCAGACCGAGCACATACTCGAAGTCGTCCGGGAAATCCTTGAGCATCGGCAGCTCGGTCGAACCGGGATTGCCGAACATCGTCGTCAGTCCCTGCTTGCGGAAAAGGTCGTAAGTCACGTCGCGCACGGTAGGCATGGCGGCAGCCTATGGGATGAGTGGGAAGATTCAGATGTGCGCACCACCCTCGCCATGACCTTTGCCTCCGCCGTCCTCCTGCTCGGTTGCTCGGAGACCGAGGTCGACACTCCGGACGTCTGCCTCGAGAGCCCGGCCTCGATCACGGCGGCCCTGAGGAACGCGCCCGAGCCGGTGGCGCTCGACGGCGGCACGGTGATCAGCGACTGCCTCGTCCGGAACCAGTCCGAGGGCGACCTCGTGAATTTCGGGACCAACATCACCGAAGTCGCGACCGGGCTCGGCGGCGACGTCTCCCGGCCCGGCCCCGCCGGCGTCAAGGCGGCGATCGACGCCGGCTACCTGGTCGGTGCGATCGAGAAGGGCGCCGAAGACAGCGACGGCATCCACGCGACCCTCGTCGAACGGGTCAAGTCGGCCGCCACAAACGGGCTGTCCCGGGCCTCCGAACTGAAGCGAGCCCATTACCAGGCCGGTTATGAAGCCGGAAGCAAATCCGGCTAGAGACCATTCTGGAAAGCATTTCAAGGTAATGGGACGGGTAATGCTTTCCAGAACGTGTTGTTGAGAGACTTTGCTTACGTGATCAACCGATGAGAGGCTCCTTTGACTGACCAGCTGTGGGGTTCTGAGACCACCAAGGCCGTTGACAACTTTCCCGTTTCCGGGGAAACGATCCCGGCGCCGGTCATCCACTGGCTGGGACGGATCAAGGCAAACGCCGCCCGGACCAACGGCGCCCTCGGCCTGCTCGACGAGGGGATCGCCGAAAAGATCGCCCGGGCCGGCGATGAGATCGGCGCCGGCCGACACGACAAGCAGTTCCCGGTCGACGTCTTCCAGACCGGTTCAGGGACCTCTTCTCACACGAACACCAACGAAGTGATCGGCAACCTGGCCGGCGAAGGCGTCCACGCCAGCGACCACGTAAATATGGGTCAGTCCTCGAACGACGTTTTCCCTTCCGCGGTCCACCTCGCTGCGCTTGACGAAGTGACCAACGATCTGATCCCGGCGATGCAAGGGCTCGCTCTTGCCCTCGACGCCAAGGCCGAAGAGTTCCGCAACGTCGTCAAGGCCGGCCGCACCCACTTGATGGACGCCGTCCCGGTCACCCTGGGGCAGGAGTTCGGCGGTTACGCCTCGCAGGTCCGCCACGGCATCGACCGCATCGCGGCCACGCTCGAGCGGGTCGGACAGATCCCGCTGGGCGGCACCGCCACCGGCACGGGCCTCAACACCCACCCCGACTTCGCCGCCGGTGTGCGCCAGCTGCTCGAAGACCAGTCCGGGCTCAGCATCTCGGCGCCGCACGACCCCTTCGAGGCCCAGGCCAACCGCGACGCGCTGGTCGAGCTCTCGGGTGCGCTCAAGGTCTACGCCGTGTCGCTCAACAAGATCGCCAACGACCTCGCGCTGATGGGCTCGGGCCCGCGCGCCGGGCTCGCCGAGATCCAGCTGCCGGAACTGCAGAAGGGTTCCTCGATCATGCCGGGCAAGGTCAACCCGGTAATCCCCGAGGTCGTGATCCAGGTCGCCGCCCAGGTAGTCGGCAACGACGCCGCGATCACCATGGCCGGATCGCAGGGTCAGTTCGAACTCAATGTTCGGGTTCCGCTGATCGCCCGCAATCTGCTCGGCTCGATCCACATCCTTGCTTCGGCCTCCCGCATGCTCGACGAGAAGTGCGTCTCCGGGATCGAAGCGAACGTCGCGGCCAACGAGCTCCACGCCGAGGTCACGCTGGCCACGGCCACCGCGCTCAATCCGTACATCGGTTACGACCGCGCCACCGAGATCGTCACCGAAGCGGCTCGTTCCGGCCGGGCACTCCGCGAAGTCGCGATCGAGCTCGGCGTCGAGGAAGAGATCCTGACCGAGGCGCTCGACCACAACAGGATGGCGCGGCCCCACGGGGACGACCAGGCCTGAGGGTCAGCCGTGCGGAAGTACCGCGGTTTCGTCTTCGCCGGGCTCGTCGTCTGAGTCGTCGTGCGGTTCATCTCCGGCGTCATCGGCTGGCTCGGGCGGCGCCTCTTCCTCAGCGCCGGCAGGTTCTTCCATCGGCGGGGTCGCGGCGCGCAGCTCCTGGGCCGCGCGCATCTCTGCCAACGCTTCCTTCCGGGCAGTTTCCGCATCCCGCTCCCCGGTCGCGGCGGTGACTGTCGCTTCGTCCCAGCCGATCTTCGTCTTGAGCACAAGGACCACCAGCGGGTAGGCCATGATCGCCGCGCCGATGATGAAGGCGCCGACGAAGGTGGCGAAGTCGAGCCGGCCGTCCTCAGATGCCGCCCAGAACATCCAGGCGGCGACCGGCAGGTAGATGAAGACGGCACTGAGCGTGCCCGGTGTGAGGCGATCACCGCGGGCACTGGGCAGCATGTGGAAGAAGACGGCGTTGATGACGAAGAGCGCCGGGACCGCAAGACTGACCGCGGGTGCCCACCAGCCGATCGCCGCGCCGGCCAGGGCGATGAAGATCAGCGCCGCGTTGGTGACGAAAAAGTCGCCCTCGGTGAAGGTGATGCCGAGGCGTGGCCCGATCTCGAAGTTGGCCCAGGCGATCCAGCCTTCCGAGTACTCCTCGATGACATGAAGGGCGGCCGCGATGACGCCGACCCAGAGAACCCAGGAGTGACTGTCGATGTCCATCGGGTGATCCTATTCACGCGACCGAACCGACCTGCGCCGGACCGGCAGTGAAATTAGTCCCTGAGCGGGCAATTTCACTGCCAGACCAGGGTTTCCCGGCTAACGCTTCTTCTTCGCCTTGATCTTCAGGATGGCGCTGCCCTTCTTGCCGGAGACGCTGGCGGTGATCTTCGCCTTGCCCCTGGCCCTGGACTTCGCACGCACGGTGATCTTGATCTTCACCGTCTTGCGGGCGCCGATCGACTTGATCGTGATCTTCTTCCTGACTTTGACCCGCTCGTTCGAAGACTTCACGAAGAGCTTGGCGTTCTTCTTCGCCGCGGTGCCCGAGTTCGTCACCTTGACGGTCAGCTTGGTCTTCTTTCCGGCCTTGAGCGTCTTCTTCTTCGGCGAGATCTTGACCTTGGAGATCTTGGCCGTGAGGACCGGCGGGTTCGGCTCGTCACGACGCGGGTCTTTGATCAGGAGCTCGACGTTGCGATCCGCGGCGGTGCCTTCCCCGCAGGGATTGTCACCGCAGGCGCGGCCACCGCTCTGGCTGTCGTTGTATCCCACCTCGCGTGAGATCGACGCGAGCTGATCCGTAGTGAAGCTGGCCGCGTTGGTGCCGGGGGCGGGAGTCGGAACCGGCGACGCTTCATCGATCAGCGTGCCGAAGATCGACAGGTTGCCGTCCTCGTTGTCGAAGATCTGGACCAGGCGGTTCTGCTTGGGCCAGTCGGCCAGGGCGGCGGTGCGGATGCTCCAGAAGCCACCTTCACCGTTCGGGTTCTTGTACGGAGTCACGTCGTTGACGTGGCTGTGGCCGGCAACCCAAGCGATCATGTTCGGATACTTGAGGATCATGTCTCTGATCGCGTTCTCGAGCTTGATCGGTGCCGAGCTGCGCGGGTCGGCATCGCAGCCGATCACCTTGGTCGGGTCGACGTCGGCGCATTGGGGCGCGTTCTCATCGAGCACGTCGGCGCTCAGGCTGCCGACGGCGTGGTGCGAGAAGGTCACGACAACTTCGTTGTTGTCGGTTGCCTTCTGCAGCTCGTCTTCGTACCAGTTGAACTGCGGCGTGTCGAGGTTGCCCTTGTCGGAGACGAGGATCTTCCCGCCTTCGGAATGGGTATCGAGCGTGATGTACCGGACTCCCGGCTTCGGGCTCCAGCTGTAGTAACCGGCGGAACCGTTCGAGGCGGTGGCCGTGGCGGCATCGACGAAGTCGAAACCGTGACCGTCGTCCTTGCCGTTGGCCTTGAAAATGTCCATGTACTGCTTCTTGTTGATCAGGCGACGGTCCGGATCGGGCGGAACACCCATGAAGAGATCCGGGTTGTCGACGTAGAGCTGCAGGAAGTCGGCCTGGGTCAGGTCGGGGTCGAGCAGCAGCGCGTACAGCGAGGTCACTGACTCGCCGCCGTTGTCTTCGGCATCAGCCACCGGCTTCATGCAGCCTGTCGCGAACTCGTTGAAGAGCTCGCTGGCGTAGGCATTGCCCTGGACGAGGCCGTCGTGGTTACCGAAGACCATGTAGGACGGCACGTCGAGGCCGGTCGCCTGGAAGGCCTGCTGCGCCCGGTTCATGAGTCCCGGGTACTCCGGCGCATCGGCGTAGGGGACGAGCGGAGTGGCCGTGGGCGGCGTGTAAGTCGGATCGTCGGGGTCGTAGAAGTAGCCCTGCTGGATGGCGGCGGGCCAGTCGTCACGGTCCTGGACGCCCGTGTAGGAAGACGGGCTGCCGGTGTCGGCGATAGTCAGGGAGTTCGGGCAGAGCGGGTTGGTTCCGAGGGCCGGCGGAGTCTCACCACTGCCGGGGTCGACCATGTCACCCTCGACCAGCTGGCGGTTCCAAAGCGTCTCGTTGTACTGCTGGCTGTCGGAGATGTCACCGGTGTTGACTACGAATTCCATGCCGGGCTTGCTGCCGTCACCGTTGGCGGTCGGGGCGTTGGCGGCGAACGCGTTCATTTGCTCGATCATCGCGTTCTCTTCCTGCGGATTCAGGGCCTCGGCGGTCCGCCAGGCGGAGGTGAAGGGTCCACCCTGTGAATCGAGGAACTCGACCCGGGCCGGGCTCTCTTCGTCAGCGAGCTGGAAGTCTGTGAGCTGTCCGAAGTAGGACACGGAGGTGCGCTTGGTCGCGCGGTCGGCTCCGGCGGTTCCGAGGGCGACGCCGCCCTCTTCGGTGCCGTCACGGACGATGTAGTCCTCACCGACACCAGTGGTCAGGGTGTTATAGCCGGGATCTCCCGAAGGAAGGATCCGCTGCACGAGCGTCGATACGCCAAGAGTGTCTCCCGGTGCCGCCTGGGCGACCGTGGCCACAATGCCCGCGATCACGATCGAACACGCAACTACTCCAACCTTCAGCTTCGACATCTCCACCCTCCGTTAGTCCCTGTTCGCAGGCACCGATGGTCCCCGCTCTCCTCTAAGAGAGTAGCCGCACACCCGAGAGTTGCGCTTTGGTACTAGACAAGCGGGAACCCCGAGGGGCCGGAGTTCAGCCCGCCTGGAAGGTGACCATACGCTCCTCGGTCAGCTCGATGACCGAATAGGCGGGTCCTTCACGGGTGTTGCCCGAGTCCTTGATGCCGCCGTAAGGCTGCTGGTCGGCCCGGAAAGTCGGCACCTCGTTGATCAGTACGCCACCGAACTCGAGCGTGTTGCCGGCTTTGAGGCCGTTGCCGATGTCGCGGGTGAAAACACCGGCCTGCAGGCCGAACTTGGAGTCGTTGGCCCGGCGCAGCGCCTCGTCGAAGTCGGAGAAGCGGTCGACCGTGGCCACCGGGCCGAAGATCTCCTCGCACCAGACCTTGGCCTCGGGATCGGGATGCTCGATCAGGGTCGGGGCGAGGCAGCGGTCCTCGTCGACCAGCTCGCCGCCGGTCAGCAGCTTGCCGCCGCCGGCCACCGCCTCTTCGATCCAAACCTTCACCCGGTCGCGGTCGCCACGGGTGATCAGCGGGCCGACGTCGGTGTTCTCGTCCGAGGGGTCGCCCACGACGAGGCTCTCCATGTTGGTCACCATTCGCTCGATGAACTGGTCGGCGATCGCCTCGTGGACCAGGATGCGCTGGATCGAGATGCAGCTCTGGCCGGCGTGCGAGAAGGCGTGGATCTGCGCTTTGTCGGCCGCGGTCTGCCAGTCGCCGTCGTCGTTCACGATCAGCGGCGCATTCGAACCGAGCTCGAGGTTGACCTTCTTGTGCGGCACCTTGGCGGCGATGCCCCAGCCGACCGGGACCGACCCGGTGAAGGTGATCGCCCTGGTCAGTTCGTGTTCGACGATCGCGTTTCCGACTTCCCTGCCGCCGCCGGGGATCACGCTGAGCCAGCCGTTCGGCAGGCCGGCGTCGATCAGGACCTGGGCGAGCTTGAGCGAAGAGATCGGGGTCTGCCCGGCCGGCTTCAGCACGACCGCGTTGCCGGCGGCGATCGCCGGGCCGAGCTTGTGGGCGACGAGGTTGAGCGGAAAGTTGAAGGGGCTGATCGCGCCGACCACGCCGTAAGGCACGCGCAGCATCACGCCGAGCTTGCCGACGCCGGATTCAGAGGCCTCCATCGGGATCGTGCCGCCGGTCAGCTTGCGGGCTTCGGTCGCGGCGAACTTGAGGGTGTCGACGGTGCGGGTCGCTTCGACGGTCGCCGTCTTGATCGGCTTGCCGGCCTCCTGGCTGATGGTCTGGGCGAGGTCATCCCGGCGCTCGCGGACGAGGTCGGCCGCGCGGTCGAGGATCGCGGCCCGCTCGAACTGCGGCAGCCCGCCTTCGGAGAAGACCTGGTGGGCCGCTTTGACGGCGCGGTCGACCAGTTCTTCATCGCCCTGGGCAACCCGCCCGATCGGGCTCTCGTCGTAAGGGCTGTTCACTTCCGCCCACTCGCCGGTTTCGATCCATTCGCCTGCCAAGAAGAGTTTGTGGTCCATGAATCCAGATTAGTTGATCGGACTTGCCGCACTTTGCAAGGTTCCGGGCAGGGCGGAACATTCGTGCGTTGAAACTGTTCCTTACTGACATGCGCCTTTCCCGCAACCAGATCCTCGCCGCCCTGACCACCACCCTGCTCGCGGCGGTCGTGCTGCTCGTTCCCGCTTCCCGGGCCGATGCGACCTGGACCGTCAAGGGCGGCGGCTTCGGCCACGGTGTCGGCATGAGCGCCTATGGCGCCTATGGCATGGCCAAAGCCGGCTTCAGCCATAAACGAATCCTCCGCCACTACTACTCAGGCACGCGAATTCACGAGGTCCGCAAGGCGCACGACGTGAAAGTCCTGCTCAACGTCGATGGCGGCAACGCCTACTTCTCGGGCGCCGGGCGGGCCTGCGGGGTCAAGCTGAACGGGAAGCGCACCTATGGCGCGAAATTGAAGGGCAGCAAGATCATGCTGATCCGGCGCAGCGGCAAGAAGCTCGCCAACTGCAAACGCAAGCTGAGGACCGAGACTGATGGCAAGGTGATCTTCAAGGGCATCGGCCGTTACCGGGGCGGCGTGGTCGTGGTTCCATCCGGCTCCGGAGGGCTGAACGTGGTCAACCGGGTCGGCATCAATGCCTACGTCAAGGGCGTCATCCCCAATGAGTCGATCCCGTCCTGGCCGATGAAGGCTCTGAGAACGCAGGCGGTCGCTTCTCGCACCTTCGCCCTGTCCGGCGGAGTCGACGGCAGGGGCTACGACCTCTACAACGACACCCGCAGCCAGGTCTACGGAGACATCGGCACCGAGTACGGACGCACCAACCGGGCCGCTTCGCAGACTTCGAACCAGATCGTTTCTTACAAGGGCGAACCGGCACTGACCGTCTTCTCGGCCAGTTCCGGCGGCCACACCGAAAACGCCGAGAACGTCTTTTTCGGTGGCTCGGTGCCTTACCTCAAGGGTGTGAAGGATCCGTACGACTCCGTCTCGCCGTACTACCGGTGGACCGTCAACTTCTCCAACGCCGACATGAACGCGCGGCTCGGCGGTTACGTCAGCGGACGCCTCAAGAAGATTAAGATCACCCGTTATGGCGTCTCCAAGCGGGTCATCTGGGCCCGGCTCTACGGGACCGCCGGCCAGAGCAAGATCAGGGGCGACTCGTTCCAGTACGCGCTCGGGCTGATGGACCGGCTGGTCTTCAGCATCAAGCGCGGCAGCCGGACGCTGGACAAGACGACCGCATCTCAGCCGGCCGAGATGCTGCCGCCGGGCGCCGGCAGCGGCACCGTGGCGCCTATGGGTACCAGTTCGTTGTCGCATCCCTGACTTCCCCTCTGAACTCCTGTGGCAATGCCGTGAATATTGCTTAGCGGCCACACCAGGGAGAAGTAACGGCCATACGGAGGTGATATAACGGCCATATGAAGGAACCCGGAACCAATCGCCTGAGTTTTCCGATCTCGGAGGTCGCTCGTCACCTCGATGTTCCCGAGCGGACGATGCGCCGGGCGGCGAATGAGGGCTTGGTCAAGGGCGAGCGGGTCAGTCAACGAAAGTTCCTGGTTCCCATCGAGGAAGAGGTCTATTTGAGGCGCAACTGGCCGTTCCTTTCCGAAATGAGGAATGCCCTGCGCACGGAACCAAATGTCAGATTGGCACTGCTTTTCGGGTCCTTTGCCAGGGGCACGTCCCGCCAGGATTCAGACGTCGACCTCATGGTCGAGACAAAGACCGGATCTTCCGTAGGTTACCGGCAGCTTTCGATGAGAATTCGGGGCAGGGTCAACAAGGATGTACAGATCGTGCCACGCGAATCCGCTGAATCCTCAGCCCCGTTGATGGTCAACATCATCGAGGAGGGACGCGTACTCGTTGACAGGGGGCACCGTTGGCCCGAACTCCGTGACTCGCTGGGCAAGTGGCAGCGCAAAGCAGGCAAAGGCGAGATCAGCGGGGACATAATGGAAAGTTGGGTCCATGGCGGGTAGTTCACCACTTGATGCCGTTGACCCGGGACGTGCGAAGTCCCTCAAGGGAAAAATCAAGGATCGGCTTGACGATGCAGGTCGCCACCTGGATGCGCTGGGCGTAGCGATGAGCGGTTTCGGTTCCGGCTTTGATCTGGTGGAGTTTCGCGCCGCTTTCGATTCGAAGGATCCGGACCAGCTGAATTCCGTGAAGGCCGTCGAGAGGGGCAGCGAGCAGCTGTACAACTACATCGCCGAGCTGACCCGATTCGGACTCGAGCTGTCAACCAATCGAGAACCGAGTGATGAAATGAATGCGAGGCGAGACTTTGTGACCTTGCGGGATATCGGTGTGATCACTGGTATGCAGGAAGCACGTCTCCAGAGCCTGAGAGAGCTCCGAAGAAACCTTGTCCATGAGTACCCAGGGATTTCTGCGGCCCAGGTTCACGAAGCCGCCGTTTTGGTCTCCCAGGAGTTTCGACCGTTCATCAGGAGCTACGGAGCGTGGGTAAAGCAGAGTTTCGCCAAAGCGATGAATAGAGATCCCGAGAAGTGACCAGGCCTTCAGCTCACCTGAACTGAGCTGCGGGATTGGGGTCAGTGGTGTGGAATGGGCACCGATTTGCCAAGCAGCGTGCCGAGCACCGCTCCGGCAACCACGTCCGAGGGGTAGTGCATGCCCAGATAGGGGCGGGTGACGGCCATCGTGGCCGCGGCGCCGAACAGGGCCAGCTTCAGCTCGGGCGCGAAGCGTGACATCGCGGTCGCCGCGGCGAAAGAAGCGGTGGCGTGGGCCGAGGGGAAAGAAAGCGAGGACGGCGCGCCTCCGAGGGGAGGCAGTCCATCGAGGGCCGGGCGCGGCCGCCTCACGACCAGCTTGATGCCGAAGTTGAGGCCGATCGCGACCGGTCCGATTGCGGCCGCGAAAAGCCACTGCCGCCGGCGCGGCGGGTCGAAGGCGGCCCCGGCCAGGCCGATGCCGAACCACAGGTAACCGTTCTCGCCGGTCTTGGCGATCAGCTGCGCGGCCTTTTCGACCGCGGGCGTGTGCCCGCGGGTTCGCATGAATCTCAGGAGCTTGAGGTCGGCGTTCTTCATGAGCGCCGCAGACTAGGGGATGATTCGCCTGTGACGACCGAAGCCGAGTACGAGCGCGACTTCCGCAAGGCCGGTCTGCCGCTCTTCACCGAGGAGTACTCGGCGAGCTCGGACATCTTCAACCGGGCCGTGCCGCTGCTCGGCCTCGTCCTGCTGCTCGAGATCCTCGGTCCGCTCAACTCCGACTGGTCGGCCTGGCAGAACCTGGTCGCGGTGGTGGCGAGCCTCGGGGTGATCCTGGCCGCGATGGGGATCACCAACCGGCTGCGCGGACGGTCGTTCTTCTCCCGTGTGCAGCGGGTCGGCAAGGCGGAGCTGGCCGGGTTCGTGATCCTGCCGGCGCTGCTGCCGGGCCTCATCTCCGGCCACTGGGGCATCGCGCTCTCGACGGCGCTCGCCAACCTGGTGCTGCTCGCGCTGATCTTCGGCGTGGTCGGCTTCGGCCTGCTCTCGATCATCGGCTGGGCGATCTCCCGGTTGCTGGGAGAGCTCTCGCGTTCGCTCGGACTGCTGGTCAAGGCGGTGCCGCTGCTGATGATCTTCTCGCTGATCCTCTTTCTCACGCCGGAGCTCTGGCAGGTCTTCGGCCAGCTCGACGACCTCTCGCTGGCGCTGCTGGTCGGGATGTTCGTGGCGCTCGGCTCGGCCTTTCTGATCGCGCGCCTGCCGGGCGAGGTCGAAAGCCTCGAGAAGTCAGCCGGCGGGGACGGTCCGGAGCTGAACTCCCGTCAGCGTTTCAACGTCGGGCTGGTGCTCTTCGTCAGCCAGTCGCTCCAGGTGCTGCTGGTGGCCCTGGCGGTCGCGGCGTTCTTCGTCCTGTTCGGGCTGCTGACGATCAACGCCGAGTTGCTCAGCGGCTGGATCGAGGAGACGCCCGACGTGCTGTTCGGGTTCCACATCGGCGAACGCGACGCCCAGGTGACCACCGAACTGTTGCGGGTCGCCGGGGCGATCGCTGCGTTCACCGGGCTCTACTTCGCGATCTCGATGCTCACCGATGACTTGTACAGACGGGAGTTCCTGAGTCAGATCACCGACGAGATGAAGGTGACCTTCAAGAAACGCGCGGACTACCTGGCGCTCAGAAGCCGATCTTCTGGGCACTCGACGTAACGCGCAGGAAGATGACCTTGCTCAGGTCGAGGATCAGGATTCCCTCTTCATAAGTCACTTCGTGGGCCTTGGCCTCGCCGGTGAGCGAAGAGCGCAGCAGGGCAAGCTGGTCGTCGTCGATGCGGACCGGCACGACCTGTCCGCCTTCGAAACCGATTTCAATCTTGTGGAGCGATGCCATCAGTGGGCCTCCTTGGAAGGTTCGACGATCTCGGTGAGCACCGAACCGGTGGTTGCCGGATGGGCGAACGCGACCCGGCTGCCGCGGATGCCGGTGCGCGGCTCCTTGTCGATCAGTTTGATTCCGGCGGCCTCGACCTGGACCAGCGCCGCTTCGATGTCTTCGACGGCGTAGGCGACGTGGTGGATCCCCTCGCCCTTCTTGGCGATGAACTTGCCGACGGGTGTGTCGTCGCCGAGCGGGCAGAGCAGTTCGACGTGACCGTCCCCGACATCGAGCAGGACCGCCTCGACTCCCTGGGATTCAACGGTTTCGCGATGAACGAGCTCCATCTCGAAGCTGCGCTCGTAAAGCTTGATTGCGGCGTCGAGGTCGGTCACCGCCACGCCGATGTGGTCTATGCGAGTGAACATGAGCCGGAATGCTAGCGACCCGCAGTTCCCAGCAACCGGGGCGGCAACCAGGTGAAGAGGTTCTCCATGCACTCGATGTCGGCGACGGTCACCCGCTCGTCGGCCCCATGGACCAGTGGTTTCGTTTCGGCGAGGCTCATGCGTTGCGGGCAGAAGCCGAATACGGTCGCGCCGAAGGCCTCGCGGAACCAGTGGCTGTCGGAGAAGCCGGGCATCACCATCGGCAGCACCTTCGCGCCCGGCTCGGTCAGGTCGGCCCATTCCTCGATCGCCTCGGCCAGCGGCCCTTCGTAGTCGGAACGGTTGCCGACGACGGGGTCGTTGAATTCGATCCGCCAGTCGCCTTCGCCGATCACCGCGTTGATGCGCTCGAGCGCCTCTTCGCCGGTCATGCCAGGCGGGGTCCGGCAGTCGACCAACAGTTCGGCCCGTGAAGGAATCACGTTCTCCCGGTTCGAAGCCGACGCCATCGTCGGTGCCAGGGTGACGCCGAGCATCGGGTCGGCCAGCAGCTTGGCCAGCAGCGGATCCGCCGCGGCCACCTCGGTCAGGGCGGCGTCGAGGTCATCCGGTACGTGGCCGACCAGGCGCTCGAGGAAGCGGTCGGTGTCGGGGGTGGACTCGCGAGGCGGCTGGTCGTGGAGGCGCGACAGGGCAGGAGCCAGCTTGAGCAGGGCGTTGTCACCGACTCCCGGGATCGAGCCGTGCCCGGCCACGCCGTCACTGATGATCGTGAACCGGTGCGTGCCTTTCTCGCCGACCGAAAGCGTGAAGAACTTCTGTCCGTCGACGTCGACCATCTCGCCGGCGCCTTCATTGACGACCCAGTCGCAGCGAACCTTTTCCGGCACCTCCGAGCAGAGCCACTGCGCGCCGAAGTGGGCGCCGGTCTCCTCGTCGGCGGTCACGACCAGCAGCAGGTCACCGGTCGCCGGGCGCCAGCCCGACTGGGCGAGGGCGAGGCAGGCCGCCGTCTCGGCGGCGACCTGGTCCTTCATGTCGAGCGCGCCGCGGCCCCAGATGTAGCCGTCTTCGAGATCGCCGGACCAGGGGTCGTGCGTCCACTCTTCCGGCTTGGCGGGGACGGTGTCAACGTGGCTGATCAGGGCGAGGTTCGGACCGGGCTCGACGCCCTTCAGGCGGGCCACCAGGTTCGGTCGTTCCGGCACCTTTGCCAGCAGCTCGGTCTGCCAGCCCGCCTCGTCCAGCATGCCCTTGAGGAACTCCAGGGCCTCGCCCTCATTCCCGGGCGGATTTACGGTGTTGAACCGGATCAGGCGTTGAAGCAATTCGGGTGCCTTCATGCCGCCAGTATTCCACCGCGTCGGGCGGGCCGGCCCATAGTCAGGTCACGGCCTGGACCGCCATCGCCAGTCCGGTGATGACCAGAACAACGGCCATCGCCTTCACGAGGGTGTCCTCGTTGAGCCGGCCGGTGAACCGTGAGCCGAGCCAGGCACCCGGGACGGCGGCAGCACTGCCGATGAAGAAGATGGTCCAGTCGATGCCGCCGGGCAGGTGGCCAACCAGCCCGCCGATGCCGACCACCACACCGACCGCAGCGTTGGTCCCGACCGCTCCGTAGGGGCTCAGCCCCATGTACTTGAGCATCGCCGGCAGCCGCAGCGAGCCAAGGATCAGACCGACGAAGCCGCCCAGCAGTCCGACCCCGAACCCGATCAGGACCGCTTCGATGATCAGGTTCTTCGTCTGGACCTCGCCGGGTTTGGCCTCGGCCTTCGGCTTGCGGTAGCGCCAGACCTCGACCGCTCCGTAGAGCACCACCAGGGAGATCGCCCCAAGCAGGAGCCGCTCGGGCAGGACACCGGCGAGGAGGCCGCCGGCCGCCGCACCGAGGAACGAGCTCGGCGCCATCCAGAGGAAGAGCTTCACGTTCACACGGCCGTTTCGCCAGTGGACGATCGCCGAGGTGAGCGCGGCCGCGCCCGAGATCGCGACGTTCGCCCCTGAGGCCGCTGCAGCCGAGCTGCCGATCAGCACCACGACCGGGAGGCGCAGGTTGCCGAGTACGAGACCGATCATTCCACCGGCAAAGGAGACGGTGAACGACCAGACGAGGAGGACTGTGATTTCGACCGGACTCACCTGGGGGATTCTCTACTAATCCAGTAGTGAATGGTTGCCATCCCGTGATCAACCGCGGCGGCCTTCATACTCGTAGCCGATGGCAGACCAGCTTTTCGACTCCGACGAGCACGCCCCGCCGCCGAACGCGCGGCCCGGGCCGGACGCCCCGCTTGCGGCCCGGATGCGGCCGGTCAAGCTGGACGAAGTCGTCGGTCAGCAACACATCCTGGGCGAGGGCACGACGCTCCAGAAGGCGGTCTTGGCCGGCCGGCCCCACAGTGCCATCCTCTACGGACCGCCGGGTACCGGCAAGACCACGCTGGCCCGGATCATCGCGGCGATGTCCGACGGTGCCTTCGAGGAGGAATCGGCGGTCAACGCCGGCCGGGCGCAGATCCGTGAGGTGATCAGTCGGGCCGAGCAGCGCCAGCAGAACTCCGGCCGGCGCACGGTGCTCTTCCTCGACGAGATCCACCGCTTCAACAAAGCCCAGCAGGACGCGCTGCTTCCCGCGGTCGAGAGCGGCATCCTGACCCTGATCGGGGCGACCACCGAGAACCCGTACTTCGAAGTCAACTCGGCCCTGATCTCCCGCTGCCAGGTCTACGAACTGAAGAAGCTGGGTCCGGAGGAGATCAGGATCCTCCTTGACCGCGCCCTGGCCGATTCCGAGCACGGGGTCGGAGGCCAGGTGGAGGTCGAAGGACCGGCGCTCGAACTGCTGGCCGAGCGGGCCGGCGGCGACGCCCGGGCCGCATTGGCCGCGCTCGAACGGCTCGCCGCGGCCGGTGGCACCGCCGACCTCGCCGCCGCCGAGGACGCGCTCCAGGCGCAGGCGATCGCCTACGACCGCGACGGCGACCATCACTTTGACTACATCTCCGCCTGGATCAAGGCAACCCGCGGCTCCGATCCCGACGCCTCGCTCTACTACCTGGCGGTGATGCTCGAGGCTGGTGAGGACGCCCGGTTCATCGCACGGCGCATGGTCATCCTCGCCTCGGAGGACATCGGCAACGCCGACCCGCAGGCTCTGCTCGTCGCCACCGCCGCCGGGGCCGCGGTCGACCGGGTCGGCCTGCCCGAGGCGGCGCTCAACCTCGCCCAGGCCGCGACCTACCTCGCCCTGGCGCCGAAGTCGAACGCTTCTTACGCCGCGCTCAACCGGGCCCGGGAAGAGGTCAAGCAGAACGGTCCCAAGCTGCCGCCCGACCACCTGCGCGACGGCCACTACGCCGGCGCGGAGAAGCTCGGCCGCGGCATCGGCTACTCGTACCCGCACGACATCAAGGGCGGCGTGACCGACCAGACCCTGATGCCGGAAGGGCTCGAGGACCGGCGCTTCTACGAGCCGACCGAGTACGGCTTCGAAGCCGAGCTCAAGCGCCGTCGTGACGCCGCCGATCGCATCCGCGGCAAGGGCGGGGCATCAAAGCCAGAACCCGAGCCGAATCCTTAGACAACCTTAAGGGACCCCGCCACAACTACCGGCGGCTTGAAGGGTTTCAGTGTCAGACCCGCGTTGAGTATTTACTCGCAAGGGTGCTGTGTCGGCCGGAGACCCGGACTGGGGGTCTCCGGTCGAGTTCTTTAAAGAGTCGGATCGAACCATCGTTTCCAGACCGGCCGCGAGGTCCTAGACTTGTCTCATGCCTACCGAGACCCTCGCCCCGAAGCCGTCCACCGACACCCAGACGCTCGATTCCTTCAACCCGGCCACGGGTGAAGTCGTCGGCACCGTGCCGACGATCACACCCGACCAGGTACAGGGAATCGTCGATGACGTCGCAGCGATCCAGCCCGCCTGGGCGGAACTCAGGCCGAGCGACCGCGCCGTCTACCTGAAGCGCGCCGCGTCGGTGCTGCTCGACCGCCTCGACGAGATCGCGGAGCTGCTCTCATCCGAGCAGGGCAAGCCGATCTCCGAGTGCTACACGATGGAACTGATCCCGTCGATCGACGCCCTGCGGTGGTGCGCCAAGGAGGGTCCGAAGATCCTCAAGGACGAGAAGATCAGCTACCCGCAGCCGTTCTTCAAGACCAAGCGCTCCAAGTTCCACTACCAGCCGATCGGCGTGGTCGGCGTCATCGCCCCCTGGAACTACCCCTTCACGATCCCGATGCAGGAGATTGCGATCGCCCTGATGTGCGGCAACGGCGTCGTCCTCAAGCCGGCCAGCCTCACGCCGCTGCTCGGCGAGGCGATCCGTTCAGTCTTCGAAGACGCCGGCCTGCCCGAGGGCCTGATTCGCACCGTCCACGGTGGCGGCCGGATCGGAGACGCGCTGACCAAGTCGAGCGCCGGCAAGATCTTCTTCACCGGCTCGGTGCCGGTCGGGTACAAGGTCGGCGAGGAGTGCGCCAAGCTGATGAAGGGCTGCGTGCTCGAGCTCGGCGGCAAGGACCCGATGATCGTGCTCGGCGACGCCAAGCTCGACTTTGCGATCTCGGGCGCCGTCTGGGGCGGCTTCGCCAACGCCGGCCAGACCTGTGCCGGGATCGAGCGTGCCTACGCGATGCGCAGCGTCAGCGACGGGTTCATCGAAGGCGTGGTCAAGGGTGCCAGTGCGCTCAAGGTGGGCGACCCGTCCCAGGTCGATACCGAGATCGGCCCGATGGTCTCCAGGGACCAGTACGACCTGGTCAACGAGCTGGTCGAAGACGCGATCGCCAACGGCGCCGAGCGGCACTGTGGCGGTCCGGTCGAGATCGAAGGCTTCTCGTCCGGAAACTTCATCGCACCGACCGTGCTGACCGGAGTCACCCACGACATGCGCATCATGAAAGAGGAGATCTTCGGACCGGTGCTGCCGATCATGGTGGTCGACTCCGAGCAGGAGGCGCTCGACCTGGCCAACGATTCCGAGTTCGGGCTGGGCGCTTCGGTCTGGACCAGGGACCGCCAGCGCGGCGAACGCATCGCCGGTCGCATCGATTCCGGCATGGTCTGGATCAACGACCACATGTTCACCCACGGCGCCTGCCAGTGCAACTGGGGCGGGGTCAAGGATTCCGGTCTCGGCCACTCGCACTCGAAGTTCGGCTTCTACGAGTGCGTCGACATCAAGCTGATCACCTACGAACCGGGACTGACCCGGAACTTCTGGTGGCATCCATACGACGAGACCCTGTCCGACGCGATGAAGGCTTCGGCCAAGCTCCTCTACGGCAAGGGCGGCGAACGGGTCGAGGCCCTCAAGTCCGGCGCCGGGCCGCTGCTCAAGATCGGCAAGCGCATCACCAAGAGGGGCAACTGAAGTGCGCCACCGTTCAATGAAACTGGTCCTCGGGACCGCGGCAGCGGCGGCAGCGATGGTCGTACCCACCGCCGCTCAAGCCGCGACGCCAATCCCGCCGGCAGTGCAGAGTGCGATCGATACTTTTCAGGCCAAGCCGGCATACGAACACACGACCTTCGGTCTGTTGGTGATGGACCGGGACACCGACGAGGTGCTGCTCAGCCAGAACACCGAAAAGCTGTTCACCACCGGCTCGATCATGAAGACCTTCACGGCTTCGGCCCTGATGTCCAAGCTGAGCCCCGACTACCAGTTCCGTACTCCGGTCTACCGACGGGGGAAGGTTTCCAGGGGGACCCTCAAGGGCAACCTGGTCATGGTCGCTTCGGGTGACTACGCGTTTGGCCTGCGCGACCAACCCGGAAACACCATGGGCTACAACAGCACTCCGGATATAGACCACAGCTACGCCGATACGGGCTTGCCCGGTCCGACCCTTCTCGCGGGCTCGAACCCCCTGCGGGCGGTCAATCAGATTGCTGCACAGATCAAGAAGTCGGGTATCAAGAAGGTGAACGGAAACGTCGTCGTCGATGACCGTCTCTTCCAGGACTACGACGGCTGGCCCGACGGTGAGATCAGCCCCGCATGGGTGAACGAGAACCTGATCGACGCCCAGGCTTTCCCGACCAGCATCGGTAAGCCGGCCAAGGTCGTTTGGCGGCCGAAGACCGCCTTGTACAAGGTGGTCAACCGTACTCGGACCGGTCCCAAGGGATCGAGCAGCACCCTCGCTCTTAGCGTCCCGAAGAACGGTCAGCTGATCCTGAGCGGGCGGATTCCTCTCGGCTCCGGGCCGATCCTCAGCAACGCCCAGGTGCCGGGTCCATCGGCGCTCATGAGGTCGGCGATGATCGGCGCGCTGCGCCGGCAGGGAATCAAGGTTTCGGTCCGGGCGGTCGGCGGCAACCCGCGTCGCCTGCTTCCCGGCAAGACTGTGTTGAAGTCGGGAAAGCAGGTAGGTGTTTACACCTCCGACCCGCTCTCTCAGACGGTCAAGGCGATCCTCAAGGTAAGTGCCAACCGCGGCGCCGACCTGCTCGCCTGCCTGCTGGCGGTTGAGTCCGGCAGCACGGACTGTGAGGATGGACTGGCCGGCATCGTTGAGAACAACGGTGCGCTGGGTGTACCGCCGAACACGACTTTCGCCTTCGACGGTGCCGGGTCCAATGACATGGACCGTACGTCCCCGACGGGCGCGGTGGCGCTGCTCGACAACGTCCTCGGTACTTCGTATGGCACCGACATCTACGACGGCTTGCCGATCCTCGGGGTCGACGGGACGTTCCGTGAAACCGGACTGGACTCACCCGCGAAGGGGATGATTCGGGCAAAGTCGGGTAACCGCGCCGGCGGGATCACGAGTGATTACGGCATCGTCGGCGCCCAGACGCGGATCGGCTACATGACCACCAAGAGCGGTCGCAACCTGGTCTACGCCGACCTGGTCAACAACGTCCCGTTCACCACGCCGCTCGTGATCTTCGGGATCGATACCGACATGACGACGATGGAGACCGCCATCCAGCAGGGGTACTGATGGGGAGCAGCAGCTGAGGACCGGGAGCCTCAGGCTGCCGCTGCTCATCCTGGCCTTCATGGCGGTCGGATTGGGCGTCCTCGTTTTCATGAACCGGGGCACCGACGAAGACAAGTCCGAACCGCCGGAGCAACCAACCAAGTCAGCTTCGAATCCGGAGCCCTCGGCCGAGCTCGAAAGCAAGCCGGCCGAATCGAAGGAACCGGAGAAGGTCCTCACCGAGTCGACTTGCCCGTCGGACGTCGGCTCGAACTGCGTGGTCGCATCCGGCCGGGTCATCTACGAGGAGAAGGTCGACCCCGACGGCGACGGCGACGCGCATTTCGTCACGGCGAGCACCGACAGCATCACCGGCCCCGGGATCACGATCTTCGACGTCAGAACTGACCTGAGGCCGGATCCACTGCCCGGTGTCGGTGATCTGGTCGGCGGAGCCGGACCGGTCTTTCCCGGGCACGCCGGGCAGAAGCAGATGGAAGTGATCGAATTCCACGTTGCGCATAGGGAATGATTGCGATCTCCATTGGATTACGTTGCGATCGCGATCATTTCCGTCCCAGTTGTTTTGAAGTGACCGGGATCGAGGCCGCCTGGTGGCCCTGATCCGGGTCACTTCTTTGCCGGAGCTGGTCGAAGAGGGGTCGAACCGCTTGTGACTGGGACAATCCCCCGGATGGAAGCGGGTTCCCGAGAAGACGAAATTGCGATTCGCCTGCGCGGCCTCTGCCGTGACTATGGCGACCGGCCCGCGCTTCAGGACCTCGACCTCGACCTGCCGGCCGGCGCCTCGCTGGTCGTGCTCGGTCCGAACGGTTCCGGCAAGAGCACCCTGCTGCGCATCGTCGCCACCCTGCTGCGCCCGACCCGGGGCGAGGCGACGGTGCTCGGCAACAAGCTGCCGAAGGAGAGCTGGAAGCTGCGCGGCCAGATCGGTTACCTCGGACACGAGCCGCTGCTCTACAAGGACCTGACCGGCCGCGAGAACCTCGAACTCCAGGCGAAGCTCCACGGGCTGAAAGCGGATGAAGCCGGCCGCCGGATCGACGCCGGCCTCGAAGCGATGGAGATGAGCCGGCGGGCCGACGGCCGGGTCAGCGAGTACTCGGCCGGCATGCGGCAGCGGATCGCGATCTGCCGGGCCGTGCTCCACCAGCCCTCGCTCCTGCTGCTCGACGAGCCCGACTCGAACCTCGACCCCGAGGGCCGCGAGCTGGCGCATGACCTGATCGGACCGTCGCCGGGGCGGACCCGGGTGCTGGTCTCGCACGAACCGGAGCGCGCCAAGGCCGAAGCCGACGCCGTGCTGACCCTCGGCCGCAGCGGTCGCGCAGTGGAGTTGATCTCATGACACCCAGCCGCACCGCCTTCGCGGCGATCCTCGGCAAGGACCTGCGGACCGAGCTGCGCACCATGCGCTCATTGCCGGCGATGGTGCTGTTCGCGATCACCACTTTCATCATCTTCCGGTACGGCCTCGATCGGACCTCGCTCTCCGGCAGCCTGGCCGGTGGCGTGCTCTGGACGACCCTGCTCTTCGCCGCGATCCTTGGAATCAACCGGGTGTTCGTCTCGGAGCAAGAGGAGGGCGGCTTCGACGGGTTCCGGCTGGCGCCGGTAGACCGCACGGTGCTGTTCACCGCCAAGGCCGCGGCGCTGTTCATCTACCTCTCGGTCCTCGAGCTGGTCGTGGTGCCGACCTTCGCCGTCTTCTTCCTGCCGCAGTGGAGCGGATTGATCCCGCTGATTCCCGTCCTGGCCGGGGCGAACCTCGGTTTTGCCGCGCTTGGCACGCTGATCTCCTCGATGGCGGTCAATTCAAGGGCGCGGGACCTGCTGGTGCCGCTGCTGCTGCTGCCGCTGGTGGTGCCGTTGATGATCGCCGCCACGGGGGCGTCGGCTCCGCTCCTGGAGCCGGGTGGACCCGGGTACGACAAGTTCGGCACTTGGCTGCTGGTCATGGGTCTATACGATGGGATCTTCTGCCTCGTTGGTTATGCCGTATTCGACTTCCTCCTTGAAGATTGAGACGGGCGCCAGGGGACTAATCAAGATGTCTGGTCGCGGCCTCAAAGCACTCTCGATAGCCACGGTGGTGATTCTCATCGCCGGCTTTGCCTTGGCCATCTTCTGGGCGCCGCTCGATGCCGACCAGGGCTTCAAGCAGAAGATCTTCTATCTCCACGTGCCGCTGGCGATCGTCGCGTTGATCGGCTTCGTCGCCGGCGGGATCGAAGGCTTCCGTCATCTGCGCAGCGGCGACCGCCGCCACGACGCGAATTCTTACGTCTTCATCCACCTTTCGGTCGTTTTCGGCGTAGCCGTCCTGGTGACCGGCGCGATCTGGGCCAAGGCCTCGTGGGGACACTGGTGGGTCTGGGACGAGCCGACCCTGGTCAGCTTCCTGATCGTCTTCCTCCTCTACTGCAC